>JAYTKL010000115.1:0-4423 GCA_043730305.1 Deinococcales bacterium
CTATATTTGCGTCAGCACCATCAAAATACCGCTTCATGTGGTGGTCGATTACAGCCTGTATCGCTGGCTCGATGTGGTCACGGCATTCATTCCAGAAAACCCGTACCGTGTGATCTCACGCGAACGCGTGGCGATTCTGGTGTCCAAAGACCGCGAAGACCCCAGGGAACAACTGATTGACCCCAGCAAACGCGTCAAGCATCACCGTGCCAGAAGTGCCCGGGCTTGGAAGGGAAGGCACGCTTAAGCGCTGCCTGCGGTAGACTGACGCATGGATTTAGTTCATCGGCAACAAGAACTGCGTTTGCGGCTGTTAAATGCCGCGTACAAAACTTTCGTTCATGCGCCCAGCGATTACATCGACGTCGCAGAATTAAACCTGATCGCACCGCCCGATGTGGCTCGAGTGCCGCTCGATGCCGACGATGATGCAACAACCGCGCCTGTGGATTTCACCACCGACCCGATCAACCCGACCGAAATTCGTGCCGCCGTGTATTACCTGGTCGAACGGCAACTGTTAACCATGCTGCCGCCAGACTCGCTCGAGAAATCATTGATTCCAGCCTCGAGCTTGCACATTCACATCACCGCCAACGGCGTTGATGCTTTTGAAGCTTTTGTCATGACCAACGAATCTCGAGCCAGCGAACGACCTGTTGGCTTTAATTTCGCACCCACGCCAACCAAAGGCTTTCCGCTCGCCCGAGCAATTCCAGGCTCGAGCGACCCACCAAGCCGAGAGTGAGGGACACCATGAATGCTTTGGATAAACTATTGGTCTCTCGAGCAGGACGCATCATGGTGGTGGCATTAACGGTGTTGCTGGTGATGCTGGCATTCAATGCCGTGCGTGGTTTTTTGGCTGAAACCAACCCGATCTTAAAAGAGGTTGCCAATGTCACGCGTCTGGCGCTTTTATCGTACTTGTTCGCGTATTTGTTCAATCCTTTGGTGCAATGGCTGGTCTCGAGAAAATTCTTGCAAGCCAAAGGCATTAAACCGTTCGCGCGGTTGATTGCCGTTACCATCGTGTATCTGATTGTGATTGTCTTTTTGGTGATTGCCTCGTTGGTGATTGCCACATTGATTCAGCAATTGATTGTCTTCGCCCGTCAACTTCCAAGCTTGTTCAACAGTTTTGAAGATACGTTAAATGGTTGGTTGGTAAACTTGCAACAAGTCCCAGAACTCAAAGACATTCTCAAAAACGTGACCAAAACCCTGCAAGAAGCCCTCTCGAGTTTGGTCAACAAACTCCTCGAGTTTTTGCAAGGATCGGGTTTAAATCTGATCTCGAGGGTCGTTGGCGTTGTCGGTAACGTTTTCGAGTATTTCCTGGTGCTAATCCTTGGTGGTTACATGCTGCTGGCTTTTCCCGATATTGGAAAATCGTTTCTGGAAGTCTTACCGGTACGGGTGCAACCGACCATCCTCGAGTTGAGCAGAGACATCAGCACCGCCGTCGGTGGTTACATCAGGGGGCAGATTATTATTGCGCTTTCTGTTGGTGTACTGACCGGTGTTGGCTTAACCATCATTGGTTTGCCTCTTGGTTTAGCGATTGGTTTTATTGCTGGTTTGTTCAACATTGTGCCGTACCTTGGCGCGGTCATTGCCATTACGCCCGCGTTGCTGCTTGCCATTCCAAGCGGTTTGCTCGAGGTGGTTTTGGTTGGTGTGGTTTTCACCATTGTCAGTCAACTCGAGTCTCATGTGCTCGCGCCGCAAATTCTTTCTAAAAGCACCGATTTAAACCCAATCAGTATTATTTTGGCAATTTTGTCTGGCTTGGCGCTTGGTGGTGTGCTGGGCGCTTTGCTGGCTGTTCCATTGACCGCACTGGTGAAACTTTTGATTCGCAAGTATTGGCTTGGCTCGAGGTTTCATGGTGGTCAAAAAGTGATCAGCGAAGAATTGCTCAAACCAGCAGGACTTGAAGATTAAACAAATGAAACTCGAGCATTTACTTGAACGCTGGAAAAATCTGGCTCGAGATGCGAATGTTCCTGGGGTTGCGATAGCAGTTTTGGAGCACGGGCAGCCGATCTGGAGCACTGGTTTTGGCGTGGCAAATGCAACATTGCCCGTGACTTCAGACACTATTTTTGAAGCCGCCAGTTTAAGCAAACAAGTGGTCGCTTTCGCCGTCCTAAAATTATGCCAATCAAATTTACTCGAGCTTGACACACCACTGACCCATTACGTTCCTGAAGCCAACCTCGAGCTTGATCTTCGACTCGGTGACATCACCGCACGTCATGTTTTATCGCACACTTCGGGGCTGCCAAACTGGATTCCTGATGGCGAAATTGCAGTAACGCAATTTCAACCTGGAACGCGATTCTCCTACTCTGGCATTGGTTTTAAAAAACTTCAAGCCGTGATCGAAAAAGTCACCAACATTTCACTTGAGCAACACTTGCAAGAAATCATTTTTAAACCCCTCAATATGAAAAATTCGAGTTTTCTCTGGCATTCAAACTTGGAAATTCGAGCAGCTTGTGGTCATGATGAACACGGTGAAATCATGCCCAAAACCCAAAGCCTCACGCAAGTTCATGCCGCGTTTTCGCTTCACAGCACGGTCAACGATTTGGCAAGATTCCTTCAAGAATTTTTGAACATAGACACTGCGCTCGAGATGCTGCAAGCACAAGTGCAAATCAACGAAAACGTGTCTTGGGGTTTGGGTTGGGGACTCGAGCAAACCGAAAGCGGAATGTTTTGTTGGCAGTGGGGTAACAACCCAGGCTTTCGGGCTTTGATGCTGGGTGCTCGAGATACAGGTTTTGGGCTTGTGGTGCTCACCAACGGCGTGAATGGTGACAAACTTTGGAAACCGATTCTCGAGGATTTAACAGGTGAAATCCATCCTGCTTTGACGTGGCTCGAGGAAGGTTAGGATTTGTCCTGAAATAAAATCTGCAAATGCGTGGGTGATGACTTCTTGACCATAAAACGCACCTAACGGGCATGGTCGCTTCTTGCTTAAAACGCTGCAAAATCAAGAAATTTTCTCGTACATCAGACTTCATAAACACGTTCTCAGTCTCTCAATCAGAAAAGCTCGAGAGCTGCTCAGAACAATCTTTTTACCTATCCCAAAAACTGTACTTCCCAACCGTTTCAGGTTTCACCAGTTGCGCAAATTTTGCCAACCCAGCCCGATCAGGTGCTTCGAGGTGATACCTGAAATTCCAAAGGTAATGCTGCACAATCCGCACAGGCAGCTCCAAACGTTCCGCCTCGAGTTCCGCGATTTGTGCCAGATGCCCGACACCAAAGCGCCTCGAGTTGCGCATTGCCAAAATCAGTTCAGTTGGTGGTGGATTGTCAGACCTGGACGCCCAAACCGCAAAGACAAACGGCATTCCCGTGTGCGCGTACCAGCTTTCCGCCAGGTCGGTGACTTGCACGCTTTGACCGCTCGAGAATTGCCCAGTGTTAGGCAGTCTAAACATTTGCGTAGTTTCAGAAATTGGACCGCACAACCGATACCACTGCACCAGCGCATCATCACCAATCAACAAGACCGCAGGATACGTCTCAAGCAGCGTTTCTAAATTGTTTTCAACCCGTTCGAGCTTGGCGTTGATGCCGTCCAGTTTTAAGAGCGTCTCGAGCAACTTGACGCTGGTGGCGCTGTGGGTTGTGACCGCAATCGTGCAACCATTTAATTCCTGCCACGGCAGGGTATGAAATAAATTCACGCTGTAAACCGAACCCAAGACCGACACCGAAAAATCGGGCAGCGCCCGCAAAATGTCGCTGTGCTCGAGGAACTCGAACACCGAAATGTTGGCTAAATCCACGCGCCCCGCCAGCAGCGCCGCATTGATTTCGGTTGGCACACCGCGCACAAACTCGACTGGAAAACCCGTTAAAGCAGGCTCGAGATGGTGAAGCAGTGGGGCAACATTGGTGTATCTGATGATGCCAAGACGGGTCATGATAAAATAATTGTAGTGGGTTTCTCGAGTGCAGGTGTCCTTAATGATGAAAGCCAAGCCCGAACAGGCGGACAACAATCGAGGCAATGCTGAGGCGACTTCAATCAGATGCTCGAAGTTGTCCAACACCACCAGGCGCTACGCGCTCTCACTTCTATGAAAACCGCTGTCTATTGCTACTCCCTCTGGTCGCCAATGTCTGACGCTTCTTGATTCCAAGACGCACCTGGCGGGCGGAATCGCTTCGCGTCAACCATTGTGCAAGGCGCTGTAAACACCGATCTAACCGCATTGGAGGCATCATGATTCAGAACGAACGCGAGTACAAAATCAGCAAATCAGAAGCCCAAAAATTCAGGGAAGCCCTAACCCAACTCGAGCAACAACCAAACACCGAAGTTTGGAAGGTAGAACTTCAAAGAAACGCGATGCAAAGCAGCCTTGAAGAACTCGAGCAGGACTTAATTGAA
>JAYTKL010000116.1:0-3866 GCA_043730305.1 Deinococcales bacterium
GCCGCTAAAGCCGAGGTCTTTGGTGATGTGCGCGGTTTTGGTCAGGTCGGCTTCAGAAATTCCTTTTTTCATCCAGTCGCGCAATCGCTGGCTGGCGGCATCAGAGGCAACGGTGAATGATCGCAAGCCGCCGTCGCGTAAAATCTGGGCGAGTTCGGTGTCCACGGTGTCGGCGCGGATGCTCGAGACACCAAGTTTGATGCCGCGTTCGGTCAGGGTGCGTCCGACGTATTTGGTGTGCTTGAAGTCGGACAGCGCCGCGCCGACCAAACCAACTTTTGTCACCCAATCTGGAATACAGTCGAGCAGGTTTTGCGCCTCGTTGTTGCGGTTTGGTCCGTACATGGTTCTCGCCAGGCAGAAGGTGCAGGGGCGTGGGCAGCCGCGTTGTGCCTCGACCAGGAACATGTTGGAAAGCTCCGAACGTGGCGTGACAATTTGGCTGTAGGCGGGCAACTTTTCGACGGGCGCGGTTGCCCACATCGGCTCGAAACCCATGCGGTCTGGCAGGTAAATGCCTGGGCGACCCTCGAGCATTTCATAGAATTCTTCTCGAGTTGAGGCTTCACGGTACGCCTCGGCGATGATCGGGACGATCAGCTCGCCGTCACCAATGCAGATCACATCGGCAAATGGCGCGAGCGGGTAGGGGTTGCTCGAGGTCAGCGGTCCACCGACGATCACCACGGGGTCAGATTCGTCGCGTTCCTCACGCCAGGGGTTTAACCCTGAAAGCTCGAGAAACCGAATAATGTTGGTCAGATCAAGCTCGAAGGAAACGCTGAACGCCAGTAAATCGGCTTCACCGACGGGGTTGCCACTCTCGAGCATTGGCAGGTATTCACCACTTTGCTTGAAGGCGTCCACATCATCTGGCAGGAAGGCGCGTTCGCACGCAAAACCCTCTTCCTGGTTGAACATGCGGTAAATCACTTGAAAGCCCAGCGACGCCATCGCCACCGAGTATTTGTTGGGAAAGCACAACGCCACTCGAGTCGAGGCTTGCGTGAACATCGTACCGATTTCGTCATCTAGCAATGGTTTTAAGTTTTTACGCCAGTAATTCATGTCACCTTTTGGATCGTGTTTCAGACCCGTAGGGGCGCTGCTTGCTGCGCCCTGCCCTTGACCTTTTGATCTTGACCTTTTGATCTTGACCTTTTGTGGTTGCCTGATTTCACGATTCGGCATTCACCGAACCTCGAGCGATCCAGATTGTAGCAGCCCAAAGCCATATCTTTCGGGGCTTTTGACGCTTTTGTTAACGCCGACGGTAACGCAGCGCAATTTGCTCGAGAATCGCAATGATGGCGTACAAGCCAATGCCCAGCGCCATTAAAACAAAAACGGCGGCGAACGAAACATCGTAGCGTCCCTGATTTTTGGCGTTGACCACAATGTAACCCAGTCCACCGCCGCCCGAGAGCGTGAACTCGGCGACCACAGTGCCAATCAGTGCCAGTGATGCGGTGCTGCGCAAACCACTCAAAATCACGGGCAGCGCCCCTGGAAACTCGAGTTTAGAGAGCATTCCCCAATTGCTCGAGCCGATGGTTTTGAAGACCTCTCGGTAGACGCGGTCCACCTCGCGCACGCCGACCATTGTGGAAATCAAGACTGGAAAGATTGAAATCAGCGTGGCAATCAAAACCCTCGAGCTTGTGCCGTAACCGAGTCCGAGCACCAGCAGGGGTGTGATGACGACAATCGGTACGGCTTGAAGCGCAACCACGAAAGGGGAGAGCAGCCGCTCGAGGACGCGAATTTTGCCCATTGCGTAACCGATTGGTAAACCAATGCCGAGCGAGTATAAAAGACCTAAACCTGTGATGCGCAGGGTCTCGAGTGTTCCTGTGACGAATTGGTTGTCATGGTTTTCAACGAAGGCGCGTAAGACTTTGCCTGGACTTGGGAAGAAATAACTGGATTCTGGAACGAGAATATTCCAGGCGACCAGCAGTACGTTCAGGACAATCAGAATGCCCAGAAATTCCCAGGGGAAACGTAACACTTTGGGTGTGGGTTCGACAAACGTGCTGTCGCCCAAGCCGAGCCTCGAGCGCAGTTCTGCCTCGAGCGGTTCGGTGAAACTGGTGATGCGTCCTTGCCCCCGAGTCTCGAGAATCGTGTCGATCACGCCGTCTTTGAGCACAACCACGCGGTCAGCCAGGTAGACCGCCTCGCGGATGCTGTGCGTCACAAAGACAATGGTTTTGCCGGTTTTGCGGTGAATTTTTTTGGTCTCGAGGTTGAATCGTTCGCGCACGAGGGCGTCCAGGGCGGCAAAGGGTTCGTCGAACAGAATCACCTCGGCATTTTGGGCTAATGCCCTGGCAATCGCAATCCTGGCTCGCATTCCACCCGAAAGCTGGTGCGGGTACAAATTGGCGTACTCGAGCATTCCGACCTGTCGCAGCACGTCGTCTGGGGCTAAACCCTTGCCGTTTAATTCTCTGGGCAGTGCGACATTTTGACGCACGGTGCGCCAGGGCAACAGGCGGTAATCTTGAAACACCACGGCGGGTTGCCCTTGAACACTCACCGTGCCAGTGGCTTTCAACAATCCCGCGATCACCCGCAGCAGGGTGCTTTTGCCGCCGCCGCTCGGTCCAATGATCGCAATAAACTCGCCGTGCGCCACAGACAAGGACACGTTTCTGAGCACCGCCCGAGCGTTGAATTCAACGTTGACCGCCTCGAGTTTGATGACCGGAGGGGCGTTCAACATGGATTCTAGCGTCTCGAGTTTGACTTCACTCACATGTGCAGTTTATAGGCTGCCAGCTTTCAAAGGTGTATTTCATTCCACATACATTCCAAAAACGCTAAGATAATAAATGCTGCTATTAGGCAATGCCTCGTCTCAAAGGAAACCCATGATTTTTCAAAACATGCTCGAGCCTGCCGCCATCGTAATTTTTGGTGCGAGCGGGGATTTGACCAAACGAAAACTCCTTCCTGCCCTGTACCGCATGGTCAAAGACGGCAACATGCCCGAAAAATTTGCGATTATCGGTGTGGCTCGGACGGCAAGCACCAAGGAGGAGTATCAGGCGCTCACCCGTACCGCGCTCGAGGCTTCCAGCGAGGTTGGAGTGATTGACGAGGCGGCGTGGCTGCGTTTTGCGGCAGCGCTTGATTACCAAACCACCGAATTTGGCAGCAAAGAACAGTTTCAAGACTTGCGTGACAAACTCGAGGGGGCAGGTTTTCACAATTGGTTGTTTTACTGCTCTGTGCCGCCCAGCGTTTTTCCGATTATTGCCGAGCAACTGGCGGCAACAGGCTTAAACGACGAAGACCAGGGTTACACCCGCATCATCGTCGAAAAACCGTTTGGCACGAGCCTCGAGACTGCACAATCATTAAATACTGTGCTTCATACCGCCTTCAAGGAATCCCAGATTTACCGTATTGACCACTTTCTGGGCAAAGAAACCGTGCAAAACATCCTTTCATTGCGTTTTGCCAACACCATCTTCGAGCCGCTCTGGAACAGAACGTACGTCGATCACGTGCAAATCACCGTCGCCGAGAATTTGGGTCTCGAGGGGCGCGGCGGTTTTTACGAAGAGGCTGGCGTGCTGCGCGACATGATGCAAAACCATGTGATGCAACTGCTCACCTTAATTGCGATGGAACCCCCAGTCTCGAGTTACAAAGATGGTGGGTTTTCGTTGGGCGCGAATGCCTTGCGCGACGAGAAAGTCAAAGTGATTCAATCGTTGCGTCCACTGACCGATCCGGCGGCGGTCAGCATTTTGGGGCAGTACGCGCCTGGAACAATCCTTGATAAAAAAGGCGTTGCCCAACCCGTACTCGGTTATTTGCAAGAGGATAAAGTTGCGCCAGAATCCAAAACGTCA
>JAYTKL010000117.1:0-4361 GCA_043730305.1 Deinococcales bacterium
ACGCGCAACTCGAGCAGCAATTTCAGGTTTTTGACGGCGTCAAAGCCCTCGAATCGTTCAGCGATTTAAACGCCCACCTCGAGAAGCTGCACCCGATTCGTTACGTCGGTTTGCTCGAGGGTTTACAGGGCGTGTTTGTCACGGGTTTGCAACCCATTTTAAAACAAGACGATGCGCTCAGGTTCGTGCATTTTATTGATAAACTTTACGACCGCGAAATTCGTTTTGCCGCCAGCGGATGCGAAATTTCAGACCTTTTTCTCGAGAGTTACAAACACGGTGGGTACGCCAAAAAATACGCCCGGTGTGTCTCGAGGTTGGGCGAATTGCTGCGTGACAGTACACCCTCATCAATTTCGGGATAGTCTGCTAAACTCCTGAAGTCACCATTTGGTGCGATAGGAGTTCCATGAACATTCAAAAAGACAAAGTCGTTGCCCTCGAGTACAAGTTGCGGGTCGAAGGTGACGTGATAGACGCCAGCGAGGGCGAACCACTTTCGTACCTTCACGGACACGGCAACATCGTGGTCGGACTCGAGAATGCCTTGATGGGCATGGCTGTAGGGGAGAGCAAAACCGTTAAAGTCGAACCGCATGAGGGTTACGGCGAATTTGACGAAGAAGGAATGCAGAACATTCCCATGTCAAGCTTTGACACCGAACTCGAGATTGGACAGACCTACTCGGGCGAGGACAGTGAAGGCAATCCGATCAGCTTTAACGTGCTCGCCATCGAAGGCGATCAAGTGCTGGTGGATTTCAATCATCCGCTGGCGGGGCAAGAACTCGAGTTTGAAGTCAAAGTCGTTGGGATTCGGGATGCCACAACCGACGAACTCGAGCATGGGCATTCGCACGACGGGCATCACCACCACGATTAAGTTGTTCTTTTCAAACACGAAAATCAGCGCTTGCTCCACCCTCATCCCCAACCCTTCTCCCGCTTGCGGGAGAAGGGAGTTTTATTGCTTTACACGTGTGGCTTGAGGTCTTCGTCGTTTCGTTGTTGCAATGCGTTGGTGTCTTCATGCCGATTCGCGCCTGTCACGTATTTTGGTTCTGTAGGGGCGCTTTAAGCAGCGCCCTCAATGACGGTGATTTTTAAATGTGTGAGAAAAATATTCCAAAGTATCACTTGATAGGATTTTTCTTTAAAGCCTTTAGAAGTTAGAATTCTCGAGATGAATACCACCGAATTGATCCAGAATTATTACAAGCGTTTCAATGCCGCCGACTGGGAAGCAATGCTCGAGTTGCTGACCGATGATGTCTCGCACGATGTCAACGAGAGCAGCCGTGAGGGTGGAAAACCTGCCTTTCGGGCGTTTCTGGCGCGAATGAACGAATGCTATCAAGAGCACATCGAACCGCTCGAGGTGATGGTGAACGCAGATGGCACTCGAGCGGCTGCGGAGTACACGGTCAGCGGCACGTATCAAGCCACCGATGCGGGTTTGCCTGAAGCGACAGGACAGCAATATTCACTGCCCGGGGGGGCGTTTTTTACGGTGCGGGACGGCAGGATTGCTCGAGTCACAAATTATTACAACCTGGCGGATTGGCTTTCGCAAATCGCATGAATTTAAGCCTTCAGGCACTGACAGGCTCGAGTATCGCGGCGGTGATTGATGATTTGGCAGATTTGAGAATCACGGTGTTCAAAGAATTTCCGTATTTGTACGCGGGGTCAGCCACATACGAAGCCAAGTATCTGCAAACCTATCTCGAGTGTGAAAACAGTATGATTGTGGTGGCACGTGATGGTACGCGAATCGTTGGCGCGTCGAGTGCTTTGCCACTTGTCGCTGAAACCAGTGAAGTGCAACAACCGTTTCTCGAGCAAGGTTTTGACCCCAAAACAGTTTTTTACCTGGCGGAAAGTGTGCTGCTTCCAGCGTACCGAGGGCAGGGTTTGGGAAAGCAGTTTTTTGAGGCTCGAGAATCACATGCGAAAAAATTGGGTGGGTTTACTTGGGCGACATTTTGCGCGGTGCAGCGTTCCCCAGATCATCCGTCGCGTCCCCCCAATCACCGCGATCTGGACGTATTCTGGCAGGCTCGAGGTTACGCAAAACGCCAGGATTTGAGCACGTTTTTTTCCTGGCAAGAAATTGGTGAAGTCAGCCAAACACCTAAACCGATGACGTTCTGGCTCAAAAACATTGCGGGTTAAACCTCGAGTATCTTGATGTTTTGACAAACCCTGACCATTGACGCGGTATGCTCAGGGGTATGCCAATCATGGATATTGTTTTTCCGCTTTTGACCGGTTTGATTGCGGGTGGTCTGGGTGCACTGCTGGGTTTGGGCGGCGGTGTGGTGGTCGTGCCCACTTTAGAGATTCTGGGACCCAAATTCATGAGCCACTGTGTGCCATTGCAGCACATCATTGCCGCCTCGCAAATTGGGGTGTTGTCGGTGGCTGTTGCCTCGAGCGCGGGGTACTTGCGCCAAGGTGGTCTGGTGCGCATCAGGACCGCTTACAGCCTCAGTCCGTTCACGGTTTTGGGTGGCGTGGTTGGGTCACTGTTACTGATTGTGCTTGCCCCGAAAATTGTTGCCAGCGTTTTCGTGGTTTTATTGCTGTATACCGGTGTCGAAATGCTGCGCGGCATGAACCGCACTGAGCAAGAACGCCCCAGCTCCTCGATTTGGGCGCGTCCAGCCGTGGCATTTGGTGGCATCATGAGCGGCTTATTGGGTGTTGGTGGCGGCACGGTACAAGTTCCAGTGCTCAACCTTCTGGTCGGACTGCCGTTTCGTACCGCCATCGCCACCAGCACCTTCATGATGGGTTTGACCGCCATCGCCAACGCAATGGTGCAGAGTGCCAGCGGCAAGCTCGAGCCAACCCTGGCAGGTCCAATTGCGCTGGGGATTTTGATTGGCGCGAGGGTCATGAGCCAGTTCGCAAAGCGCGTTCCTGTTAAAACCCTGAAGTCCTTGTTTGCGTTGCTGGTGTTTTATTCGGCTTTTGATTTGCTCAACAAATACTGGCACATTCTGGGAACAGCGCCCAAAGGCGGGTGTTAACCGTGGAAGAACGTCTCTCGAGGGTTTACGGTCTAAGTTTAACTGGCGGGCTTGTGTTTCTGGCAATTGGTTTATTCGTTCATCCCGTGTTGTGGCTTGGCATTGGTATTCTGGTGCTCGCGCCCTTGGTCAGTGCCGTCATGGTCGCGCTCGAGGCGAGGGGACAGGATAACAGCACGTTTATTGCCATTTTGCTTTCGGGTTGTGGGTTGATTTTGGCGGTGCTGGTGAGTTTATTCTTGCTGCGAAAATAAAATTCCACCTCTTGCGAGAGGGGATTGGATTTCAAAACAATCTCGAGTCTCAACGAATTTGCAAGCCACCACGCTCGAGCTTCATGACGATGGGCATATTTTTTCCAGTTTGCCCAACCCGAAGCTCAATTTTTGCCAGTGCGGTTTCTTTGTAGCAAACCCGAATATTGGTGTCGCACAGGTAAAAATTGAGTTTTAACTCGAGCGGGTAGATTCCGGCTTTGGCGCTCTTGGGAACGTTAATTTTAAACTCGAGTGGTTTGATGCTCGAGTAATACACTTCAGGGTCAATGGCATCTTTAACACCTTCGGGTAAACCCAAAGTAAGGGCTTTTCCGAAAGGATTGCTGAGGCTGAACGTGGTCGTGCCTTTGCGGTTAAACAGCACGTTCTTCGCGTTTTGAACCTCGAGTTTGATGGTCGCCACCGAATTTGGTTTGGCGTAGACAATGCCAGTGTTGCTGGCAACCCAACCGCCCAGCGTCGCGCCGGTTGCCACCGTGTTTGGTTTGGCGTAGACAATGCCCGTTCTGCTGCTCGAGAGCGTAAACACAATCCCGAGGCTCAAGCATAGAAGCACTGCGAATATTTTCCAAATCATCTTCACCGTTTCAGGATAGCCGAAATGTTGGATTATTGCGCTTTTTCCGCCAGCAACTTCTGAATATCGGCTTCCAAACCAGGTATCGCCCTCGGGTAACGGCTCGAGATTTCTCCCGCGTGGGTGCTGCGAATCGTACCGTTGCGGTCTAGGATGTAAAAGGCGGGCCAGAATTGGTTGTTGTACGCCTTCCAGGTGGCTTCATTGTTGTCTTGCATGACTGGCCAGGTCACACCGTCCTCTTTTAAGCTGGCGGCGGTTTGCGCCAAATCTTTGTCCGATTCAAACTCTGGGGTGTGAACCCCGACAATCTCGAGTCCCTGGTCTTTGTATTTCTTGTACCAGTTTTTGAGGGTGGGCAGGCTGTTGTGACAGTTGATGCACGAATGCACCCAAATATTCACGATCACGACTTTGCCGCGCAGGTCTTTGATCGAAAGCGGTTTGGAATTGAGCCACTCGCCACCCAGA
>JAYTKL010000118.1:0-5887 GCA_043730305.1 Deinococcales bacterium
CTTACATGCTCGGACACGGGATGGTTTTGAGATTAAGACTCATGCTTCTTTGTTCGCGTTGGCGGTCACGAACGGCATGTAAACTGGCAATCAGGGTAATTTATTCAAGGCGAATCTCGAGGTTCGCCTTGAATAATCTGGATATCTTCTAGTTTTATCAGCTCAGATCAAGTGTTGTCCAACCCATTGCACAAATTTCGTTTCGCAATTCAAGAAATTTTGTTCGAGTATCCCAAGTGTGCCAATTGCTTTGGAATTCAATCTTCACTCGAGGCTGAGAAAAAAACTCAATGAACTGAGGTTTTGCAGTTACATCGCTCCACCCAACGCATTTTGGCGTTTCTTGCATGTACTTTTCTGGGTCTTTCACATCGAATTCCTCAGAGGTCAAAACATAATTTCGATAATTCTCAGCACATTCTTGAAAATAGATAGCAACAACGTTTTTGCTTTCATTGCGGTACGTTAAACCCTCATGTGTTATTGAAATGATGCAAAGGTAATTCATGCTTGAGCCTCAAATTCACTTCAAAATGCAGGGGTTGGGTTTGCTCGAGCCTTGCCGCCAACCACACCATTCGTTGCTGCGGTTTTGCCGTCCAACAAATTGAATGGCTTCGCTGTCTGACAGTGCGAAACTGAAATCGCCTGCGGTGTTTAATTTGGTGTTAGACCATGTGCCAGTCAGTACAATCTTGCCCCTTTGAAAACTGACCGTGCCGTTCAGAACGCCGTCGCAGAATTTGCCGTTGACGCTGTCGTTGGTTCGGGTCAGGTTGACGGTGCAGGTCACGCCGTTGATGCTGGCGTTCCATTGCCCAGAGTAACTGCATCCTGGGTTGAAGTACACGCCTGGTTTTGCGCCGCACCATTGCAGGTGGGTGTCGCCCCTGCCGTTGAAGGTTCTGAAATCATCTCCAAACGTCCATTCAAAGTTTTGTTTCGCGCCGCTTGCGGTGTACGTTCCGGACAAGACTTGTCCCTCGAGTGTGGCGTTGATGCTGCCGTTGCTGCCGTCGCTGCTGGTGAATGTGCCTGTGACGCTCGAGCCGATGTGCTTGAGGTTTAAAACTCCGAAATTGTGATACCAGCGACCTGTTAGCACGCCTGCGACCAGTGGCACTTTGACCGTAATTTTCACGGTGCTGCTCGAGGTTTTACCGTCTTTTCCGGTGGCGGTCAGGGTGTAGGTGATGTCGGATTCTGGTTTTAAAACTTGCCTGCCTGCGCCTTTGACCGCGCCGATGGGGTCGAGTTGGACGCTGCTGGCGTTGGCGGTTTTCCAGGTCAGGGCGATACTTTCGCCTTTGTTGATGGTTGTTTTGTTGGTTTTTAACGAGGCGAATGCGGCTGGGATTGCGGCAGGGGTGTTTGCGGCTTTGGTCACGTTAATTGTGACTTCACTGGCGGTTTCAACGCCGTCGCTGTTGGTGGCTTTTAAGGTGTAGGTGGTGGTGACTTTGGGACTGACGGGTCGTTGTCCGTTCCGTGAAACTGCACCGATTGGCTCGAGCCTGACGCGTTTGGCATTCTGAGTTGTCCAATTTAAGATGGCACTTTCGCCTGCTTTGATGGTTGTTTTATCGGCTTGGATGGTGGCGACGGCTTCTGGGGCGGCTGGTTTGGGTATGACTGGGTTGGGTGTAACAGGGTTGGGTGTGACTGGGTCGGGTGTAACAGGGTTGGGTGTGACTGGGTCGGGTGTGACAGGGTCGGGTGTGACAGGGTCGGGTGTGACAGGGTTTGAGATAATTGGGTCGGGTCTGGCAACTGGTTCGACGACTTTGACCCGAATCGTGCGCGAATCTTTACCTGCTGGGTTTTCGGCGGTTAGGGTGTAATCGGTACTGACTTCTGGGGCGGCAATTTCGACAATGTCTTGTTCGTCCACTTTGCCGTAAGGCTCGAGGTTGGTGATCACAGAATTTGGTGCTTTGATGTAAACCGTAATTTTCAGGTCTTTGCCTCTAATGACTTTGGTTGGGGTGATGCTAAAGCCCGTAATTTTTGGCTTTTGATAATTGACACCAAGCTTAATCGGAATGCTGATGCGTTCGTTTTTGTTGACGGCGACCAACGTATAGGTTCGGTTGACGGTTGGTTTGTCGGTGATTCGTCCCTCGAGCGCTTGCGCCCCGAATGGTTCGATGGTGACTTTCTCGGCATTCTTGACCTTCCAACGAATCGTGACTGGCGTGCCTTTGATCAGTCTGGGTGGACTGACGGTAAACTCGAGCACTTCGGGTTTCAAGGCTTTTGGTGTCAGTTGCAATTCTTTTTCGACGCGGCTGCCAAAATTTCCTTTGGCGATCAGGGTCATTTTGACAGGGTCTAGTTTCGCAAAGCCTTTCTCGAGCGTGAAGGTTTTGCTGCCAGCAGGGATTTTGATGGTTTCCAATTGGTCGCTGCGGCGCAATTCGAGGTTGTTGCTGCTGGATTCAAAATTGAAACTGACGGGTTGCTCGAGGAATGGTTTATCGGTGCTGGCAATGAAGGTGGTGATGGTCGGCGGGCGGGTTAACCAGAAGATCAGGAATGCCAACAGCGCCAAAATAACCATTGGCAACCACATCGGCATGATTGCCAAATGGGTCAGTTGGGCTTTGACTGGCATTGGGTCTGCGCCCTGTATGGCTTGGTCTTCTGGAAATGGTACGGCGTTGCTCGAGGCTCTGCCGATACCGCCGGTCAGGATGCCCAAACCAGCTTTCGCAGCACCGCCTTGCGCTTCTTTGAAAGCCTTCTGGGCGGCTTGGCGCTGCATTCCGGCGGCATCGTTGCCAATCCTGGTGGCGGCATTTTTGGCGATCCGTCCAAGGTCGATGCCTTTGCCGGAAACCACAGCGTCTTCGACGGCGTTCATGGTTTGTTCGGCAATGTTGCCGACGGTTGCGCCAGCGCGTTTGGCGGCTTCGTCTTTTGCGCCAGTCAGCATCTCTTTGGCGTTTAAACCCGTTTTATGTTCGGTTGGCGTGTTGTCTGGCAGGTTCTTTTGGCTGTTTCTGGCTCGAGCCGAAAGGGTGAAAGGTCGTTGTTGGGCTGCGCCGAGAATTCTCAGTGGGGCGGTGGTTTTCAGAATCACGTCGCGGCTTTGTCCTGGCTCGAGCGCGACCACGGGTTCGGAGAAATGAAATTTGAGACGGGGTTCTTCCTCCTCGGTTTGCAGGTAATAATCCAGGGCGGTGTTGCCCTGATTTTTAAGGGTTGCCACAAACTGGGTGCTGCGTCTGACGGTGCGTTTGTTGGGTTTCAAACTCAGGCTGCTCATGGCAAATGGCAGTACGGTCAGTGCCACCTTCGAGGTCGCCAGGGCTTCAGGAAACTCTCTCGAATGGGCGCGAATGGTCACGCCTCGAGTGCCGCTGACGGCTTCGCTCGAGCGCGGCACCACAATTGACAGGGCGACTGGGGCTTGCGAACCAGGGTTGAGCTGCACTGGGTTTTCGGGTCCATGCAACCAACTGGCGGGGATGCCATTGGCGGTGAAGGTAAAGTGATCGACGATACGTCCCATGTTGCCGACCGTCACGCGCAAGACCCCGACCTGCCCAGGGGCGATGGTCAGTTTGTCTTCGTTTAAAACCAGCCCAATCACGTTTTTGGCGCTGGCGGCGGTGGGTGCGTCCAACCTCAACCAGAACGGTCCGACATGCAAAATGCTGCGGTACGCCCAGGCGGTGGGTTTTTGAACATCAAGTTTTTGACCGTCCATCATTGTGCCGTTGCTCGAGCCGAGGTCGGTCACGACGATGCGTTGCGCTTGGGTGTCAATGCGTAAATGGTACCTCGAGACCATTTCCGAATCGAGTTGCACGTCGTTTTGATCGGTGCGTCCAAAGCGTAAACCTTCACTGGGTACAGTCAAAACCTTTATAATCCGTCCCGATTGATCTGCCAGGGTGATCCTTGTGGACTCCGAAGTGTCCGGTAGCGCCGCAATCACTGGCGGTTTGGGTTCGCTGCCGACATTGGGCAAAACCAGCGTTGGTGTTGGACCTTGGGGTTCGATACGCTCGAGAATACCTTGCAGCGCGTCGCGCACCTCGTCGGTGCTGGCGTAACGGTCATTCGGGTTTTTCGCCAGCAGGCGCATGATCAGTCCCTCGAGTTCTTCAGGAATCTCGGGGCGAATTTCCCTCGGGGAGCGCGGTGCGGAGTACAGGTGCTTGATCGCGGCTTCGCCCAGGTTTTTGACTTCAAACGGCAGTACGGTGGTCAGGGTTTCGTAAACCACAATCCCCAGCGAGTACAAATCCGAGGCGGCGGTCAGCGCCAAACCCTGGCATTGCTCGGGTGACATGTACGCCGGCGAGCCGATCACCAGATCGTCAAACGACATGGCACGGTCGGCACTCAATTTGGAGAGTCCAAAATCGCCAACTTTTAAATTATAAGCCCTCGAGCCTGTGCCCGATTGCGAGTTGACCAGCATGTTCTCTGGGTTGATGTCGCCGTGAATGACGTTGTTTTTATGGGCAAAAGACAGTGCGTCGGCGGCTTGGTACATCAAACCCAAGGCAACAGGCAACTCGAGCAGGGTGTTGGCGCGGGTGTTGCGTTGCAGCAAAGTAGACAGTGACCCACCCGAAATAAATTCCATTGCCAAGAAAACGTTGTCGTTCTCTTCGCCAACCTCATACACTTCAACAATGTGTGGGTGTTTTAACGCCCCAAGTTGACGAATTTTACCGACAAATTCTTGTCTTAAATTGCCGACTAAACCGTTGGATTGTAAGACTTTGATCGCTACCGGGCGCGAGTTTAGGGTATCAACCCCCCTGAACATTTGTCCGGTGCTGCCTGTGCGCAGCTCCCCCTCGAGTCGGTAATGACCTAATGTTTTGCCCACCAAATCGTTCATTTTCTACCCCTTGTTCGGTATTTACATTGACAGGTTCAAGCGCAAAGTTTTTGTTTTCACTTTAACAGTATTCGCTTTGAATGCACCAAATCAGCTTTGGGAATTGCTCGAGATGCGTGTTTGAAGTCAACCAGATCAGATCAACTCGAGTTTTAGAACCTGGTTCTATCTTATGCGTTTGACCTACAAAATTGGTTTAATAAAACAAAAATGCTGTCTGGATTAAGGTTTTTTGTTCGCAGTTTAATCTAATTGGATCAATGACATGTTTTAATGATAAAATTTTAACAATTCAAAATTTGCGCGTTCCAAACGAAATAAGTTAGACATTTCGAGGCGTTGTTGGTGATCTCGTGTAAACTCGAGCCTGTAGGGAAATAGTTTCACATTCTAAATGGTTGTTCGGCAACCTTTGATGTTGCCATTGTTTTGTGAACCAAAAAAATTTAGGTATTCATTTTCTATTTCTTCAGGCGATAAAGCGCAAATCCTTCAGGTGATGGGTCGCAAATCCTTCAGGTCAGAGCTGCAACCTCGAGTCAAAAGTGGTTAGAATTTCATATCCAAAAATGTATTTTCAATTCATGCAGGAAAGAGAGAAAGGAGTCGTATGCCCGAGTATTTATCCCCAGGAATTTACGTTGAAGAGGTCAATGCAGGTCCGCGCCCAATTGAGGGTGTTGGCACGGCAATGGCGGCATTCGTTGGTTTTGCGCCTGGCGGTCCAGCCAACAAACCCATGCTCATCACAAGCTGGTCGCAGTACGTCGATACCTTCGGCACACTCGAGGAAGGTGGCAAACGCAATCCATACATGAGCGGATCGTATCTGGCGCACTCGATCTACGGTTATTTCAACAACGGTGGCACGCGTTGTTACGTCACGCGGGTTGTGCCAACCAGCGGTAAAAAAGACGAGGCTGCCGCCAGCGCACAATTGCCCAGCCGCGCCTCAAAAGCCATTCCGAGTATCACCATTTCTGCCAAAGGTTCTGCCTCGAGCGACATTCAAGTCGAAGTCACCCG
>JAYTKL010000119.1:0-1648 GCA_043730305.1 Deinococcales bacterium
AGTACGTGTATTTTTCGTTGAACGTGAGGCGGATAAGCTCGAGAATCAGGTAGTGCCAGATGTACAAGCCAAACGAAATTTTGGCGGTGTAACGAAAAAAAGTGTTGTCGAACAGTCGCCCTAGGATTCTCGAGAATGGCAGGGTGCAGAGTTGAATGGCGATCAGTAACGGGAAAATCGGGTAGAAGTATGGTTGGTTGCCGAGGCTGAAGGCGAAATCTGGGGCGTAACGTTGCGTCCACAAGAACACCATCATGACCATAAAGGCTGTGAGTGCAATGCCGTCAAAAATCCAACTCGAGCGAATGTTGAGATTGCGAAATTTAACAATAATTCCTGCCGCAATCACGCCCAGAATGTAATGCCCGAACATGCCGACGGCGTTATAGTTGGGCATCCAGTATTTTGCGCCGCCAATAAGCCCATGATCCCAACCTCGGTTGACGCTGTCGGGAATCAGGTCGGTGATGATGGCTTGATGCGCAATCAAAGTCACTGCCAGCACGCCAAACCAGAACAGCAAGCCCTGACGAAATGAGGCTCGGGTGGCAAGCAGTTGAAACATTGCCCACATGGCAATTGGCATCAGGGCGTAACAGAGCACTTCAAAGCCGATGCTCCAAAGTGGTCCGTTCAGGTCGGCGGGGAAGAGCGTCACGTAATGCAGCGCGGAGGTAAACGTCAGGGCGGAAACGTAACGGGTAAACACGGCTTGAGCGTCGGAAACGAAAAACAGGGTGCAGATCACGCTGATGGTCAGGCTGGCGTAAAACCCTGGAACAATTCGTACGGCACGGCGGCGCGTGAACTCGAGCATGTTGGGAAAATCGCGGCGCTCGAGAAATGATTTCCAGAACGGGAGGGACAAGAGCAATCCTGAAAGCACAAAAAAGGCGCTGACGCCGACCTGTCCGGTCATGATGAAGGCTTGGGCTTCTTGCACAAATCGAGTTTGCTCGGGGCGGTTCAGGCGCTGCGAGAGGTGATGCGCCACGACCATCAGGCAAGCCATTGCCCGAATGCCATCTGCGCCCGAAAGGCTGGCGGTGCTCGAGGAATCCATGAGGCGAGTAAATATTTTTTTGAACGGGTCAAACCAGGTTAAACCCAAGTTGCTCGAGATGTTCATGCCCTTAGAAATCTGCCCAGCCGAGAACAAAAACAATATAAACGCTGGCAAACTGGCAATCGCAATGCCCACGGTGAACGCGCTGCTCGAGGTGGAAAGGTTACTCATGACTTGCGTGACCATTTGCGTGTCGGTATTTTTCAGGATTGCCAGCGCGGCTGAAGCGTTGTTCCAAACCGTGACAAACGTCAGCAAGCCCAGCGTCACCAAAACGGGTCGCGCCAAAGGCATGACCAGACTGGCAAAAATTCGCAGTTCACTCGCGCCATCAATTCGTCCAGCCTCGAGCAAACTTTTTGGTACGGCGGCGGTCAAATACTGACGAATCAAAAACACGCCAAACGCACTGACCGTGGCAGGAATCCAGACGGCTCGAGCCTGATCCATCCAGCCGATCACGCCAACCACCAGCACGGTTGGGATCAAACTTAGAAGCGACGGAAAAAGCATCACACCAAGCGTAATGGCGTACAAGACATTGCGCCCCTTAAACTCGAGGAAGGCGAAGCCAAACGCGGC
>JAYTKL010000120.1:0-7756 GCA_043730305.1 Deinococcales bacterium
TGAACGTCGGCACTCGAGCCTTAGCTTCTTAGCACCAACGGTGTTTGAGGAGAAATATGACTCTCGGAACTCCAAGTCCACAAACTCTTGACATTTCACGGACATCGGCAACGCTTTTGAGCAGGGTAGAAGTCATGGGATAGGACTCGTCAATAAACTCAGAGACTTCACGATGGATTGGATCAGTGAAGGAGTGATCCAATGCGCCATAGTTTGCAATCTCCCAACGGCTTTCGCACTGGTGGTCGCCAAAACCGCGCACAGTGAAATACGTTCCCAAATACTTCCAACCCTCGGGAATAGCAGTCTCGAGCTTGGCATGGTTGTCTAAGAGGCACTGGCGAAATTCTCCGGCTTTCTTGGGTTTGAGTCTGAACCGAACGATGTATTCCATATGATTCTCCTTATACTTTTTGAAAGAGGGCTTAGGGTTGAAGGATCGTCAAAACGCGCCGAATTGCACCAAGAAATAATTTGCTAAGTCCTTGTGCCAATACCCTGTCAGAAGGCTGATTTCATCGGCTGGGTGCGGTTGTGCCGTCCGTTCTCGAGCCATGTCATGCTCGAGTCTGGTTTCACGGATTTCTGGGATTGGGAAAACAAGATTGAGGTTGTCTAACATGGCTCTCCTTTTTGTTGGTCTTTGAATTCAAGTCTCGAGACGAATAACTAAACTTGGGCTAAAACCTCAAGAATCTCGAGTTGAGGGGGTACGCTCTCGTCAAGGTAGTCTTTGAGGGCTTCAAGCATCTTTGGGGGCTGTGCATTCCCAACCGCTTTGGCATCTGCTTCAGTTTCCCAAAAGCTGGTCACAACGTATTTGCCGCTTGTTTTGTCAACGTTCAAATAACTGAACTTAAAACCATTCATCGGTTTTGCGTTCTCGGTTGTGGATTTCTGCCAAATGCTGACGGCAGTGGCAATATGGCTAACTTTTACTTGGCTGGTGATGATTCTGGCGTACATAAAAACTCCTTTGTATCTTTTAGAGGGCGGATGAATATAAGGCTCGAGTAGTTGTCCAGTTCGTTTGTTCAAAACGAGCCTCAGCTTTGCTGGAGTTGGAAAACCGTTGATGATTTGCTGCTGGGTTCTGAAGCGCTCGAGCCTCAATACTTCAGAGTGCATACCGCAAACCGAGCGCGAGTTGATAACCAAAGGTGGGCACGAACAGCAACCTGGATTCCAAGTAAAGCGACAACGCTTTGCTCAGGGTGTAGCGGAAACCCACAAGCGCCCCAAAGCCAAAAACTTGGGCTGGGCTGATGAACAACGTGGCTCGAGGACCCGCGTAAATTCCAAAATCAGCAATTTGATAGGCGACCATCGCTTCGACGCTGACCCCAAAAAGAAAAGCGCCACCAGCAAATGTTCCCTCGAGATCAACTCGAGCATCAATGTCAAGGTCTTTGCCCAATTTCACCAATTTTTCGACGCCCAAGTTCACGCCAAAACCGAAAGCCACGCCATCACTGAATGAAGATGTAATCCCAGCGCCAACCGTAAATTTTTGAGCGCCAGCGAAGCTCGAGAAACCGATCATTGCGAGCAAAATTAAAAACCATTTCTTCATAAAATCCCCCTTGAAACTTTCCTTTGTTGAGTCTGTTTTGTTGGCTGCCACTCACCAATCTGGTGGTGGCTTGGACTGAATTTGACTGCCTGATCTCGAGCGCGAGCAACCTGCTTTCTCGAGTTTTGTTCATGTTTTAACTCGAGCCTCAAACAGTTTGAAGCTCGAGTCTGATCGCGTCTTGATTGATCGGATTGGGGTACTCAACTTGGGGCACGAACAGGGGCTTACTTTATTTTTGCGTCCAGGTTTCCGTGCCTTCTTTGGTCGAGTTGTAGCTCTGCCAGTAACCCTCGAGTTGCGAGCCGTTGATGATTTTTAAAAGCGTCACGGTTGGAATGCCTTTGTTCTGAGAGGCAATTGCAATGCTCGTCCCCAGATCATTGGCGATACCCGTTTCACCCTCACCGTAATCGACGCGGTAGCCATCACCGTAATCTGTCACCGTCACAACGTCAGAAAACTTACTGCCATCTGGATTAACGCCAGTGACGTTGTACATTCCCGCAAAGTCGTAACGTGATTGTGCACCAACGTGTGACAAGCCAATTCCAAGGGACAGTGTGCTCAGACCGATAAAAACCAATTTGTAAACGTTTTTCATGACAGCTCCTTTTAAACAATTTTCGAGTGGGGTCTTGAGTTGAAGGGCGGCTTTGCAGCGACAGAAAAAAGTTCAGGTCATGGGTTTCTCCGTTCCAAAACTTGTTTTTCGGTTCAGAACATGATCTCGTGGTTGTTCATTTGCTGCTCCTTTTGTTGCCTGTTTTCTTTCTTGAAAGTAGTTTGCAATTCGGCGCGTCGCATGGGCGTCGCGTGTGCATTGCAACCATGCGACGCCAACAAAAATGCTGTTCAGAATTGATTTCTTGAGGTTCGTGATACCAAAGTGGTCATCCCCGAATGAACCTGGGAGATGACCGCTTTGTTCAACTTTTTGGAACTGTGAAAGCAAATCTCGAGTCAGTCAGCCTTAAACCATGCCAGACAACTCGAGCAGGTCAGGCATTTTTCTGACGTGGGTGGTTTCAAATCATAAGGCTTGCAACAGCCGTTGCTCGAGCGAACTCAAAGTCTTCACAACCCGAGGGAACATGCCAAGCGCGTCTTGCCAGGCGGTTTTTGGTACAACCTCGAGCGCGGGTGTTCCCCAATCTGGTGCGGCATCCCACCATTCGCCGCGCAGAATCCAGGTGTTGTTCTGCTGGTAAGCCAGTCCAAAGGCTGCATTCAACCCGCGCAATTCCTCAAAGCCAGCCTCGAGATTGGAAACTTCCTGCTCGAGCCGCGTTATTTTGGGTTTTGGACGAAGGCGCAATGTGACGGTCTCGAGTTTTACAGGTTGCGTCAAGCTTGGGTCTGACCCGACCACCAAACGCACCAGGTCATAACCCGAAACATTCTTCACCACTCGCCCACCTGCCTTCACAGAACCCGCGCTCGAGGAGGAGTACGTCAAACCCAGCACGTCTTTGCGAACCACGGGTGCTGCCAGCAAGCCCACGCCACCCGACAACACCCAATCTTGAAGGGTCAAATCAATCAGGGGCGCTCGGTAATGCAAGTTTTCAGGCAATGCCGCCTCGAGTTGCGCAAGTGTGGTGCTGGCGGGAGCGGTCACGTACTGATCTGAGGCATGAATCTCGAGCGACATGAAAAGAGTTTACTGGTTAAAGTAAATTCACCCAAACGGTCTTCAGTTCCGTGTATGTTGCCAACGCCGCCGAACCCATCTCGCGCCCAATGCCGCTGCTTTTAAAGCCGCCCCAAGGCAGTGCCGCGTCGAGCATTCCGTAACCGTTGACCCAAACGCTGCCCGCTTTCAGGGTGTGCGCCAATCGAATGCCACGGCGCACGTCCGAAGTCCAGATGCCAGCGCCCAAACCGTACTGGCTCGAGTTGGCACGGTGGGTTAAGTCTTCAATGCCCTCATACTCGAGGATGGTCAGCACGGGTCCAAAAATTTCTTCGCGGGCAATCTCGAGGTCATCTTTGCCCAAAAAAATCGTGGGGTTAACAAAAAACCCTGGCAGGTCGGTGTTTTTTGAGCCACCCGTTATCAGCTCGGCGTGTTGTGTGCCGCGCTCGACAAAACCCATCACGCGGTCTTGATGGACGCTCGAGACCATTGGACCCATTTGCGAGGTTGGGTCTAACCCAAAACCTTGCACAATGCTTTCGGCTCGAGTTTTGAGGGCGGTCACGATTTCGGATCGCATGGACTTTGGCACGAACAACCTCGAGCCTGCCACGCACGCCTCGCCTTGGTTGAAGAAAATGGCGGTCAGGCTGCCGTCAATTGCCGTGTCCAAATCGGCATCGGGCAGAATGATGTTTGGGCTTTTGCCGCCAAGCTCGAGGGTCACGCGTTTGAAATTACCGCCCGATTTTGCCAGGATTTCGCGCCCGACGCGGGTCGAACCGGTGAAGCTGATCTTATCCACTTCAGAATGTTCGACCAACGCATTGCCAGCTTCCAGCCCAAGTCCAGGTAAAATGTTCACCACCCCAGGCGGGAATCCAGCCTCGAGCATTAACTCGCCCAGTTTGAGCGCCGAAAGCGGCGTCAGTTCGCTCGGTTTTAAAACGATGGTGTTGCCGCAAGCCAGTGCGGGCGCGAGTTTCCAGGCGGCAATGGCAAGCGGAAAATTCCAGGGTGTGATCGCGCCGACCACGCCCACAGGTTCGCGGCGGGTGTACGCGAGCGCCTCGCCAGGAAGGGAGGTCGGAATGCTTTCGCCCGTCAATTTGGTTGCCCACCCCGCAAAATAGCGAAAGTGATCGCTGGCAATCGGCAAGTCAAAAACGTAGGTTTCCATGACTGGTTTGCCCGTGTCCAAACTCTCGAGTTGCCGCAAGAAATCGGCGTTCTCGTCAATCAAATCTGCCAGTTTCCAAAGCAAACGCCCGCGTTCGGCTGGCGTGGTATTCCCCCAAGAACCCTCGAGCGCCCGACGCGCCGCAACCACCGCCAGGTTCACATCCGCCAGACTCGCGGCGGCAACGGTTGCCAGTTGCCCAGCCGTGCAAGGGTCAACGATGGTCAGAAATTTGCCGTCAACAGCCTCGAGCCACCTGTTGGCAATCAAGAGTTTGCGTGGCTGAGACAACCACGTTTTGACTTCGGGCAGTAAAAATGCTGACTCGAGGGTTGAGATCACTTAAACCACCTCTTCCCGCTCGAGTTGGACACTTTCCTCGCCCAAGACTTCTGCCAGACTCAAACCCCTGGCACGTTCGACCCGGGCAATGCGTTTTTGAAACTGCCCAACCGCAAAATTCACGAATTCGTCTTGCTCGAGGTTGAACGGAATCTCACCCCTGGCGGCGGTCATGTCAAACAGTTCGTTGACCACCCCAATGGCGGGTACGAACAACTCGCCCATTCGGGTTTCTATCGCCTCCCAAACAGGGTCGCCGTGTTCGGCTACCAACCTGGAGAGCAGGTACACGCCGTAAGCAATGTGACGCGATTCGTCTTGCTTGAATTTTTGCATGGCGTACCGCATTCCGGGCATGATCTGGCGGCGCTCGAGAATGTTGTAATAGGCGTGATAACCCGTTTCGGCAAGCACACCCTCAACAATCATGTTGTACGTGACCGAAGCTTTTGCCAGCGCCACAGGACTCGAATCGGTTTTTAAAAGCTCGAGCGAAGTGTGTAATTCCTGGTAAAAAATGGTGTGGTAACTGGGCGTGTGAAACCTCGAGAGATCACCGTCGGCGTGCGCAACTTCATTCATGAAACGCCCGAAGGTCTCGAGGTGTTTTGCTTCCTCCCACAAGAAACTGGTTAAAAACATTTCCTCCTCGAGCTGCCCCTGGTTGGCGATGACCATGATCAGTGGCAGCAAATCGAGGGTCACGCTTTCCTCGCCTGCCTGGTACATTGCGGCAAGGTTTAAAAGCACTTCACGCTCGAGGTCGTTCAATGCCGCCCAATCTTTGATGTCCTGAGAAAAATCGATATCGCTTGGATTCCAGATGCCAAGTTTTTTGGCTTTCTGCCAAAGTCGCATCGGGAAGCTGGCGTAATTCAGTTTGCGGGTGCTGGTCGTAAAGGATTCTCGAGCGCTTTGCATGTGTTCTCCTGGGTTTGGTAGGGTGCGCCCCGCGCACCGTGGTGGACACGTGTGATTGGTGCGCGAGGCGACCATGCCCGAAGGTGCATTTTATGGTCAAGAAGCGCACCCCACGACGAGCGCGTCCAGCAGCACCCTACGGGATCAAGATGACTTTGCTGGCTTGGCGTTTATCAAATAAGTCATAGCCTTCCACGGCATCACTCAAGCTCAACCTGTGTGAGATGACGATGGTGGGGTCAATCTTGCCGCTCGAGATCAGCGCCAAGGTCTCGTCAATGTCACGGTGGATGTTCGCCAGTCCAATCCTGAAGGTCACGTCTTTGGTCAGGCTTTGCATTAATGGGTAAGAATACGTGGTTTCGCTCGAGACGCCCACCGCCGCAATTCGACCTCCAGGGCGCACGAGTTCAAACGCCAAATCGATGGTTCGAGGACCACCCACCGCCTCAATCACGGCATCCGCACCTTCGCCGTCGGTCAATTGCATGACGCGCCCAACAGGGTCAGAGGTTGCACCGTTGACCGCAATTGCACCCAAACTGGTTGCCAGGTTCAATCGTTTCTCGAGCAAATCAATGGCGAGCACTCGAGTCGCACCACGGGCAAAAGCGCTTTGAATTGCCATGATGCCAACAGGACCGCAACCGATCACGGCAACGGTTTCGCCGATCATTACCCCAGCATTTTTGACCGCGCCGTAAGCGGTGGTCAGAATGTCACCCGCGAACAGGGCTTGTTCATCCTCGAGGTTTGCGGGAATCAAACGCAAATTCACATCGGCTTTGGGCACTCGAGCGAATTCGGCTTGTGTGCCGTTTAAACTGCCGTAAATCGGACCATACCCAAAAACTGCGCCGCTCGAGCACAAATGAAATTCCCCGCGACGGCAAGCATTGCACGCACCGCAAGCGGTGTGAAACGTGCCAACCACCCGATCACCGCGTTTAAGCTTCACGTTATTGCCGGTGTCTTCGATCACGCCCGTAAACTCGTGACCGCAAGTGTCGCCGGGCATCATGGGAATGTCACCGTGGTACAAGTGCAAATCCGAGCCGCAAATCGCGCAGCGCGTCACGCGAACGATCACATCAGAATCCTCGAGCAGTTCGGGTTCGGGAACGTCGGAAACCTGTACAACGCCAACATCTTGGAAGGTGACGGCTTTCATGCTATTCGCCCGGGAAGATGGTCTCGACCTGGGTTGCGCCCAAGACCAGTTCTTTGGCAGCCAGCACGTACCGCGCCAGCACCGCCATGTTGCCCTTCACCAGTTTTAACTTGCCACGCAATAAACCCGCGATTGGCTCGAGTTTACCTTCAAGCACTTGCTTCCAGGTAAAGGCATCGGCAGAAATCACATACGGCGCTCCCGCAATATCGTCGCCCGTTGCGGCTCGAGCGGTGCGGCACTCACCGTGCCACAAGTCAAAATACACCGAGCGTGCATCAACAATGCCCAAGCTGGCATCGGCTTGCATGGTCATGACCATTGCGCCCTCCCAGGTCTTGGCAGCGTTTTTGTAGCCCTCACTGGCTTGAAGAACACGTGCGGCTTGTTGCGCCCAGCTTTCAGTAAACAACTCGAGTTTCATGGTGCTCCCCCAATGTTTTTGGACTGAGTTTAAGTCTAACACTCGAGACTGGATTTTTAGAGAACACAAGTTTGGGGTTATCGGTGCGCCGTACAGGCTCGAGCTTCAAAAGGCGAATCGGCAGAATCCAACACCAGCCGAAGAAGTGCTGTGACGGGGTTTTGCGGGCTGGGAAGCGCCCAAGCCCGAAGCGGTTTCGCCCGTCAGCGCGAGTAGCCCGTGAGGTGCTGTCTTACGAGCAAGAAGGTGCGTTTTGAAACCAAGCGATCCCGCCCGTAAGGTGCGTCTTGGGATCAAGAAGAAGGTGCTGCTGCAAGGGGCAAGAAGCGGAAAATCTAAAATGTAGGCGGTAGGTACTTAAACCTTGACATCACTCAATTCAAAAGAAGTGCTCCTGGTCGCAACAAAGCATGAACCCCATTCACCCCATTGGCAATCTGCGTGACCCGCAAATCCACCGCCGCACTGACCAACGCAAACGCCTCCTCTCGAGATACCCCATGCCG
>JAYTKL010000121.1:0-1690 GCA_043730305.1 Deinococcales bacterium
CTTGATGTCAACATGCAAGTCCGAATCAGGGAATTTGTTGCCGCGTACAACCAGCGCTTTAACGCCACCGTCATTTTGACCAGTCACTACATGGCAGACGTGACCGCACTGTGTAAACGCATTGTCGTGGTGGACAAAGGTCACATCATTTTTGACGGCGACCTCTCGGCTTTAATTGAACGCAGCAGCCCTGCCAAAATCGTCAGGCTCGAGCTTTCCAAAGTCGTGTCTCGAGAAACCCTGGAATCTTACGCGCCTGTTAAAAGTCTTGATGGTTTGTTTGCCGAACTGCTTGTGCCGCGCCTCGAAACCAGCAAAGTGGCTGGGCGTTTGCTGTCCGAACTTCCAGTGGCGGACGTGACCATAGAAGACCCTGACATTGAAGAAATCATTGGTGAATTGTTCCAAAGTCAAAAGGCGCAACCATGAAACTCGAGTCGCGGGTTGAACTGGGTTTGCTCGAGAATCTTTGGCGTAAATCCAAAACCATGTTCGCGTTGTGGTTCGCGCACATGACCGTGTACCGTGCCGAAATTTTTATTTGGATGCTATCTGGCGTCGTGCCTTTAATCATGATGAGCGTCTGGATTGGCAAAGCCAGCGCCAACGGTGGCACGCTCGAGAATTTTAATGCTGCCAGTTTCGCCGCGTACTTTCTGGGCGCGTGGGTTTCACAACAATTGACTGTGGCGTGGGTGGCGTGGGAAATGAATTTTCAAATTCGTCAAGGCGAACTTTCATCTCGGTTGTTGCGTCCCATTGACCCACTTTGGGAGCATGTCTTCAGACATTTTACCGAACGTTTTGTGCGCGGACCTTTTATTTTGGTGGTCGTGATTGCTGGAACGTTCGTTGTCCCAGGCACAAAACTCACCCCCGATGTTTGGCATGTGCTCGAGTTTCTGCTGGTCATCAATTTGGCATTTGCCATACGGTTTTTAATGCAATACTGCGTTGGTACACTGAGTTTCTGGTTCGAGAACGCCACCGCCTTTGACGAATTCTTGTACGTCTTGCAAACCTTTCTGGCTGGTGGTTTTGCGCCGCTCGAGTTTTACCCGCCCGCCATTCGGGCGCTTGTTGAATGGACTCCGTTTCCGTACATGGTGTATTACCCCGCAAAAATTTTGACTGGCACGTTAACCCCGTCCGAAACATGGCGCGTCATGCTGATAACTCTGGTCTGGGTGCTGGCTTTTGGTGTTCTGCGCAGTATTTTATGGCGTTTTGGCATCAAAAAATACGGTGCGGTGGGCGCATGAACCGTTACTGGCAACTGATCAAAATTTTTTACGGCGCGAGCATCGCCGTGCAACTCGAGTACCGCGTCAATTTTGTGGTCAACCTGATCGGCTCACTCCTGACCGCCGTTGGCAGTTTGTTCGGGCTTTCTATTCTGATTGCTGGTGGCTCGAGTCTGGGCGGTTGGAATCAAACCGAAGCCATCGTGATTGTGGGCGTGTTTACTTTAATGGAAGGTTTTATGGGCGTGTTTTTGTACCCAAACCTGAATAAAATTGGTGAGGGTGTCCGCACGGGCAGCATGGATTTCACGCTGTTAAAACCGCTCGATGCGCAATTTTTAATCTCGAGCCGCGATGTGAATGTTTTACGGGTTGCCGATTTGCTGATTGGCGCGGGTTTGATCGTGTACGCCAGTTTGAAGCTCTCGAACGTTCAAGCACCAGGA
>JAYTKL010000122.1:0-15930 GCA_043730305.1 Deinococcales bacterium
GTTCTCCTTGAAGTACACTTTACTCGAGAATATCCTCTTTCAAACGTGACACAATGCGCTCGAGCTTTTCGGTGTTCTGCCCGCGTTTTTTCTCGATCAGCACAAAACGCTCGAAGACTTCGATGGCTTCACGGCGACGGTTCGCCCGCACCAGCAAATCGCCCAAGAATTCGTTTTCAAGTAAATAACTCGAGAAATCGTCCGGCGTATGCGTAATGTTGGCTTTGATGGTTTCAATCTTGGCTTGGGTTTCGCGGTAACGCTTGACCCGCTCACGGATGACAAACCAGGCAGCCACCGCAATTGCCCCGAAGATAGCAGCCAAAATGCTCGAGGCTTGCGGGATGCCGTTCGCGTTTGTCAAACGTACCAGCACCGGGAACGATAGTCCCAGCACCACGAGCACGGCAAGCAACGCGGCATAATTCACGCACCCACCCTAACCCGTCAGGCACTTTGGGGGCAACCAAACGCTCAAATCACCTCCAAACCAAGTCCGTCAAAAAAGCCCTTCAACGGGTAGTTCGAGATTGCCCCGCGAATCCCACCAAGGCTGAAATTCTCAAAACCCATGCGTTGCTGCATGTTGAGGCGTTGATCCTCTGCCATCTGCCCCATGCGAGAGGTTGGACCCACCTGCGAGGCGTGGGCTTTTAACGCCGCCATTTTCTGCTCGAGGTACTTGGAAATATCATGACCAAAGGCAATCGTTGACCTCGAGACGCCGTACAATTCTGGGTCAAGCCCTGGGGTTGGGCTGGCATTACTGGCAAACATCATGCGGGCAATTTCGGTCGGCATTGCCGTGTAAAACAAGCGTTGCGGCGCAGCCTCAAAATCACCACTCGAGAAAAATGCTGCCAGTGTCGCGCTGTGAATCACCATATGGTCTGGATGCCCATAACCGCCGTGCGGGTCAAAGGTCAGCATCACCTGCGGTTTCACCTGCAAGATCACCTCCCGAATTTTTTGTTCGATCTCGAGCGGGTCGGCGTTGATGCTGGCAAGCGGATCGTCTTTGCGAAGTCGCTCGAGCCGTCCAGAATCGTGATACCCCAAAAAAATGGGTGGGTTGATGCCAAGTTCTTTGCAGGCATTTTGAAGCTCAGTTTCGCGCAGTGCGCCGACATCTTTGACCTCGCCCAAGACCGGATCGGTGACTTTGCCGGCTTCGCCACGGGTCGAACTGATGAGGGTCACGTTCACGCCCAGCTTTGCGTAATGCGCCAGAGTCCCGCCACTCGAGAAGGCTTCATCGTCAGGGTGGGCGAACACGGCGAGCAAAGATGGTTTCACCAGATCAGTATGACCGATTCTCAAGTTAAAAGCCCAGATTGAGAATTTCACTTCATTGAACCTGCCTTCAGTTACCCATCAAAACAGTGGCATCGTTCTTAATGTTCTTACGGTTCGGTCTAAAACGATTATTGATTTAAGCGTGTTTCATTCCAGGGCATTCAAGGCTTGTCAAGCGTCACAGGTGTTTGGCTGATATGACATGCGAAAGATTTTTCGCTGTTCCCAAAACACAGCCCATCAAACGGTCTTACGCACTCGAGCCACCTGCCAGATGGTATGCAACTTTGGCAACATTTGCGTACCAAACGATTGAATCGCCAACCATTCGTTGTCTCTGACCGTGAACAAAATCAGACCGATCATGATGGCAGAAAACGTGGTCAGTCCCATGACCATAAAAATTCCAACATGAAATGAAAGTCCAATCAAGACCCACAACAAATGCAGTCGGTTACCCAGCATAAACGGAAAACCAATTTGGTAAAGCACAGACATGTAAGTGGCGATAGCGACAAAAATTGGATTGAAAAAAAAGCTTCGCAGAAACTGCCAATTGGTCGAAAATGCTTCAACGTTTGTGATGTAATACAAAGCTGTTCCGTTAAACCACAACGGTCCTTGCAATTTAAGCGTGCCAGAAACCAGATATAACACAACCAACTGCAGATGAATTAACACAATGCCAAGGTTGTGTAAAAACACCCGAGCTCCTGGTTTGATCTGATCGCTTGAGGACAAGCGATCATGAAACAGCAACATGTACAGCAGGACTATTCTTAAAACATTATCACCACCATCGTGGGTTACAGTTAATGATTCCAAGACGACGTACCCAACCAGCACGAGCAGCGTCGAGATTCGAGTGAAATATCCGATTAGTAAACCTGTCCCTCCAACAAGCCAGAATCCAAGACAGACGTAAACCATCAGCCCAGAACTCGACCAATTTGAGTTGTTTATTTCAAACAAAAACGGCGCAAACCGAACTTCGGAATAAAATCGGTACACCACAACCAGTCCCGCCACAATCTGCAACAAGCGTGCACCGATGGTGTTTTTGGTTTGACGCTCGAGATTCAAAAGACTTAGATTCATTTGCATCACCTCCAAATTCCGTAAGCAGGGCTATACGCAAGGCTTAACATGCCAACATCCACCAATTTTCTTTCTTTCTTTTCAGTGTTGCGTTTAGACCATCTTGGGACGCTCGAGAGCGCAAGCCAAGCATGGGCACGCACAAAATTGGTTTGGAACTTATTTGCATTCATGTCTGCACAAAACGCATTCGCCACCCGAGTCAGCCCACGTTTGGCATCCTTTTGGCGGGTTTTCACGGCTTCGCGTTCTTGCTTGCAGCCGTTTCCTGAGGGATCGTTTTTGCATTCTTTTTGATAAATCTCTTCAGCGCGGTCACGCGAAACAAACATGTGAGCATAACTGTCCGGTATTCTGACGAGGCGTTCGTTGGAGGTAAACCGATTCTGTTGATGACGACGCACCAATTCGGAAGTCACTTCAAGCACCCCCGAGGAAACCCCGTTTTGCGCCAAACACTCGAGCAGCAAATCAATATCCATGTCAATTGGGTTAGGAGCAAACATGCCCCAATCTTGATAAAAATACTGCCCAATGTAAGCGTTTTGCAGATTGGTCAAGGTTTTGATCGGGTTGGCGGGCATGTTGTATAAGACTGTCATCAAGCCGTGGAACGCGGCGAGAGTAACCAAACACGAGTACAGAACGGGCTTGAACCACGAACGGACACGTTTCAATATTTTCATGGGCTACCTCCAATCTTTGGGTTGTCCCCGTTCCAAGGGTTTGATCTGCCCGTTGGAACGAAGTCTTGGTTGGGTGTTAGTCAAGCACCGAGGCTGGTAGTTGAGGTGCGATGGATGCCCCTGAACCAATCACTGCGGCAATGCGATATTTTGCCGCATCGGTTATCAAGATGATGGTTGTTGGGATGCGAAACGCCTTGGATGTTGCAGCCGATGATTGAACTGCATGGCTTGGTACGCTTGTGCTGAACAATGTGGTTGCACCGACTGGTGTACCAAGTGTGGTCAGACCAAGAATGGTGATGGCGACCAGTGGCAAGAAGGTCTTATTGAGGTTGTTCATTTCATTTCCTTTCACATGTCACGGTTTGCTTGGCATCTGTGCCGATGTTGGTAGACTTGGAAAGCCTCGCCTGAGCGAATGCTTTTCAACAACCTGAAATCTCGTATCCCGTGTCCAAGTTCCAACGGGCGTAAACGCCCGTTGGAATGAGATGACTGGTTTTAGTCAAGTGCAGAGGCTTGCAATTGAGGCGCAACAGTCTCGGCTGCGCCTTTGCCAATCAGTTGCGCCACCTTTGTGACTGCGGTCACCACCTGGGCGACTTTGGTCACCACCGTAACAATTTTCTTGAGACCCGTCAATGGGAACGCCGCAGCATCTACGGTATACGAAGCGTTGCTTGGCAGGCTCGAGCTTTGGAGCGCGGTTGCACCAACTGGTGTGCTAAAAGCGACAAGTCCAAGAATGGTGGCGGCGGCAAATGGCAAGACAATCTTTTTGAAGTTTTTCATGGGTTTTCCTTTCTGTGCCAAGATTTCCTTGGCATGCCCTCGAAGGTTTCTTCCGAGTGACTGAGGCTGTTTAACAATGTGACCAAAAAAGCGTCTCAAAGCATGTAATGATCGAACCTCGAACGATGGCTTTATCAGTCAAGGGTGGAGGCTTGCAATTGAGGTGCAACTGAGCCGCGAGGTCCATTTTCATAGGTCAACTCATGCTTCTGGTTAATGCCTATGATGAGCCTTGCCAAACTGGCAGTGCTTGAGAGCTTTGTCAATGGCAAAACAGCAACAAACACCGTGCCAGAAGGATCACTTGTTAGGCTGAAATTGTTCACAACAGTTGCGCCAATTGGTGCGCTCAGGGCAACAATTCCCAAAGTAGTGATGGCAACGAGGGGCAGCATGGTCTTTTTGAAGTTTTTCATAGGCACTCCTTTCGTCTCAGTTCAAGGTTTTTTGATACAGTTACAAACACAGCACTCAAGTTCTCAGTCGTGAAGCTCGAGATTGAATGGCGAGGTTTCTTGACGACGCTTCCAATAAATGTGTTGCTTGCCGAAACCACCTCCTTTCAACGTCCAAAACGGATCAGTCAGCGTGGAATACATTCTTGAAAGCAGCTCTTACTTGACGCAGGTCACTTCTTGGCGACGACAGTAGGGCTGGATGCCACGAAACAAAGATCGGTTTGCCGCGATGTATGCGTAGATGAAATCCTCAAGTTGCCGAATTCCAGGGAGGTTGTAAACTTGCGATGGCAACTCGAAACCCAAGGCATTCGAGATTGCACGGTTGATGGCGGCTGCACCACGGTAACGTTTGAAACCTTCAATAAACCAAGCGGCTGATTTCACATCCTCATGGCTTAAGCCAGTGTTTTCAAGAATTCCAGGTTCTTGCCAAGCAACAATGGTTAAAAGCCTGCGTTTGTCCAAACGCCGAATGCCTTCTACGGCTCGAGTACAAAACCCGCAGTAGCCATCAAATACCAGCAGTTGATTTCCCATACCTTCCTTTCTGTCTGTGCCGAATGAACTCCTAGGGGCAAATTCCTAAATGCACACAGGAATTGCCGCCTCAGTAAAATTGGGCTGTTCAGAACACACGCTGGCTTTGTATTTCCAGTCGCTTGGTAACAGTATGGCGACCTGTATGGGAAATCACTGGGAAATCACTGGGAAATCGTTGGGAACGATTTTTCAAGCCACAAGGTCAGACTTACCAGAAAAACTCGAGGTACAAAAAAACTGCCAAGGATGTCTTGGCAGTTGGGCGCTCGAGTTGAAGTTTTTGGTTTTAGGGTTGTGTGCAAGGTGCGGAGCTTCGGCAATGAGGAGACGCAGGCGGTGGTGGCGGCGGCGGCGGTGGTGGCGGGGGCTGAAGAATTGGGGCTGCGGGACTGACAAAGGTGCTCCTTGGCGCGGCAAACACCACACTCAGCGAGAAGATTGCAAGTACCGCAGCGATCATTGAAATCCAGCGAATTGACCTCTTCATAACTTCCTCCTGGGTGGCTCGAGATTGCCGTGCGTCTCTATGGGAAAAGCTTACAATTGGGGGTGGGAAAAAACTGGGAAACCCTCAAACCATGCGTAACCCCAGCCTTTCCAGACTCTGCCTTAACGAATCACTTGGCACGAGTCCAAACTCTTCGGAAAGCATTCGGGCATACGCGCCGTAAGCTTGGTTTGCCGCCGCCACGCCACCGAGCGCCAAATGCACCCGAATCAAACCCAAATGACTGACTTCAGACAGCGGCTCGAGTTCGATGGTACGGCGGTAGATTTTCAAAGCTTGGCGCGGTTCGGTTTTCTCGAGTTGCTCAGCCAGTGTTGCGGCTGCGGCAACGGTTTGCTCGAGGACATGGGTGCGAATCGCGGCGACCCATTCGGTGTTGACCCCAGGCAAAAATTCGCCGTTGTACACCTCGAGCGCGGCTTGCAATGGCTGTATGCCGCCCGATTCCAGAGCTTGTTGCGCCAGACCAAAATCGAGCTTTGCCCTCAGTTGCGGCGCGAGTGAATAGAGTTTGTTCTCGAATGGTAACGCGTTGAAGCTCACGTCTGGGTGCTCGCTTAAGGCAGAGCGTAAACGCCTCGCGGCAACCCGAAAATACTCGTGGTGACGGTTTTCAAGTGAACCATCCCAAAGCGCATTCATGATTTCCTCGCGGCTTGAAGCACCGTGCAGTGCCACAAAAATCAGCAATTCGCCTGCTTTGGCAAATGGAATCCGAATCGCTGTGCCGTTCAAACTGACTTGGAGTTTGCCCAAGGACAGAATCTCGAGTTCAAAAGTTGATTCAGGCGTTGCGGCTGCCATTTCAGGCGTCTCTCGAGTTGGTGCATGTTCCACAAAACGTCCAAAACGCTCGGTAAACCAAGCGCGTTCGATGCAAGTTGCGAACAGATCATGCAATGGTTCGGCATCGACCATCAAAACCTTGTCATGCGGCATGGCATCGAGGCTGGCGATCAACGCTGCCACCTGTTCAAACTCGAGCGAATGTTCTTGCCGCGCAATTTCTGCCAGGTAGGCTCGAGCGCGAGGTTTGTGGGTGGATTCCTCAGATTTTTCCAGGGCTTCACTCAAATATTGACGTGCCGCTTCCAGGTTGTTACTAAAGAAACTGGCAATGCCCTGGTAAAAAGCGTAAACACCCTGAAGGTCGCTGTTGGATTGAGAGTCGTGACCCAGACGCTCGAGAATGCTGACGGCTCGAGTTTGCTGGTTTGAACGCAGCAAGCTTTCGCTTTGTTTAAGTTCGATGATTTGTGCCAAGACCTGATCGCCCAGTTCTTGGGCGCTGGCAATGCCCTTTTGGTAAGCCGCGATTGATTGTTCAAATTCTTGCTGCCAAAAGTAAACATCCCCCCGAAGCTCGAGAAAGTACGGCAGCAAACGGCTTTGTTCGCGCATTCCAAGCGATGTGCCTTGTTCGATCAGACTGAACGCTTCGCTGGTACGGTTTTGCAGGTAACGCAAACTTGCCAGGTCAATCAAGAGTGGCAACGTCCGAACAGGTGTTCTCAGGGCTTCGTAAACCTCCATCGCCCGTAAAATAGATTTTTCGCATTCAAACCACTGCCCAAGACGGTATTGAATCAATTTTAAGCTGCTGAGGTTGTTGCCCAACTCGCTTAAATTGTCGTGGTCTTCAGCCCAAGTCACCGCTTGGTGCATGACCTCGAGCGCCTGAGGTTGACGGTTTAAACCCATCAACGCATGGGCTTTGAGCCGCAACAACCCAGAAACATTGGCGTTTGCATTTTGCAATGCAAAACCGTCTTCAGCCAACTTCAATGTTCGCTCGAGTTGTCCCTCGTGATATGCCAACCTGCCCAGCCAGTACAACACTTGGGTATCGGCTTGACCCATGCTACGCAACTTGCGCAGCAAAACCTCGCCGTGCGTTCCCTTGCCCGTTTCGATCAGCGCAATGCCCAAAAAACCTTGCAATTTGGCTGGCAACTTCTCGACGTCAAACGACTCGAGAAGTTGCCGAAGAAGCCGAAACTCGGCGCGGTCAAATAACATTGGAGCAACTTTGAGCGCCAAATCCAAAGCTTGGGTGTTTAACTGGGCGTTGCGGTAATGCTTTAATGCCCGCATTGGATCACCCACCGCCTGGGCTTGCCGTCCAGCGTTCAACGACAATTCGGCATGACGATCTACGTTGCGTTTGAGTTGCGTTTGCAACACCTCGAGCAACACCTGAAGCGGTCTGTAGGTTTGATGCCCAAGCGGAGTCAGTGGCAAACCAGTCCTCCGCACCACGTTCAACCAACCCGCAGGCAAGCGACAACCCAGCCGCGCCGCCGCCTCTTCATTCCAGATTTCACAAACGCTGGCTTCGGGCAAGGCAGCCTGTACCGCTTGGGGCAGGCGTTTCAGTGCCTCGAGCATCAAATCGCTCGGGTTAAGTTGCAATGACATTCCACAAGCCACCAGCGCCAACCCAGCCGCCCAACCCTCGAGCGAGGATTGCACCACATCTGGGTCGTCAGGGACATTGCGTTCTGTCAAATAAGTTCTGGTTTCTTTGATCGTAAACGCCAAATCTTGGCTACTGAATAACAGTGCCTGGCCTTGCGCCACCAACTTGGCAAGCGACAAGTGCTGGACATCGTAACCCGCGATCAAAAATCGGTGTCCCTCGCTTAACAAACCCAGCAAATTCTCGAGCCAACGGCTTGCATCAACCCCCAGCAAATGCACGCCATCCAAGAAAAACATCAGGTTCTCATCGCTGCGGTTTAAATCACGTGCCAATACTTGCGCCAACACATCCGCCGAAGCGCTTTGGCTGCCTTGCGACCAATGCTCGAGTGACAATTTAGGCTGCGTTACCCGCAACGCGCCCGCCAAAGCATGTGCCAAGACCACAGGGTCGGCATGGTCTTCACTCAACTCGAGCCAGACTGCCCTGCGCAGATTGCTTCGGGCAAACTGTGCCAGCAAGGTGGTTTTGCCGTAACCAGATGGCGCGATCAGAGCCACCACTTGCAGATCGCTGGCAGCCTCGAGTTGCGAGAGCAACCGTTTGCGCTCCAACTCAAACCGAAGTTTTTTCGGTACGACGCTTCGGAGGTCATCATTTGCCCTGCCGTTTGGCATAACGACCATCCTATCTGGTTTGTGACGATTCAGAATCAAGGTCATGTCAAACCTGTCTACAAGGCATCTTTCCCGTGATGACCTTGTTCTTTAGGTTAGCAATTTGTTGGTCACACGGTGGTCACAAAAGGAATACTTTTGATGCTTGCCATATCAACTTCAAAAGCTTCAATCAAGCTTCAATTGCAGCATCACTTCACGCACCAAAATTTCAATTGGTAAACCAACATCTAGCAGCACCGCGTCCTCTGGCGGCTCGAGCGTCTTCAACTGAGACTCGAGCAAAATGGCTGGCATAAAATGCTCTCGGGAATTCATGCGCTCGGAAATCAATTCACGGCTGCCATTCAAAAATACGACGTTCACCCCCTCGAGATTTGCGGTGAGGGTCTGACGGTAACTGGCTTTGAGCGCCGAACACGCCAACACAAGCGGGCGTTCCTCGAGAAGATGCTGTTCGATCAGGGCATGAAGTCGCTGCAACCAAGGTTCGCGGTCAGCATCGGTCAACGCCTCGCCGCTCGCCATTTTTTGAACGTTGGCTGGCGGGTGGTAATCGTCGGCATCGGCAAAAGTCCAATTTAATTCTTGCGCCAACGCCGTGCCAAACGTGGTTTTCCCAGAACCCGAAACGCCCATGACGAGAATAATTTGGGTCACTCAAGCCACCGTTTGTTTTTGTTGGCACGCATGATGCAACCCAATATAACTGTTAAACTGATTCGGTGAACCCGCAAATCCTCGAGCACCCAAGCACCTTTGAGCTTGAAGTGTTCTTGCAAGAGCACTTGGGCAAGAAGAAATTTGTGCAAATTGCAGGCACTTGTGAGGTCGTGTACGTCGGACGCGCCGCCAGCCTGACCGAAGCGGGCGATTACGTTGTGATCGTCAAAAGCGACGGCAGCATTCAAGTTCATGGCGCAAGGGGGGTCAAACCCATCAACTGGCAACCCCGCACCGACGACGTGCGTGTGACCCGCGACGAAGATGACCGCCTGATGCTGCTCGCCGAACGCTTCAAACCCAATGAACTGGTGCAAGTCACCTTCAGAAAAATATCGCTGGCGTTCTCGCTCGAGCTTCGAGACGAAAAAATGTTCCAACTGCACGGCTCGGAAGCCCAAATGCACGAGGCACTGGCGCAAAACCCAGACAGCATCGAACCAGGCTTGCGCGTCCTCGAGCGCGAACTGCTGGTCGGCGTGGGCGGCATTGATCTGTACGCGATGGACAACCTCGGGCGTTATGTGATCGTTGAGGTCAAACGCGCCAAAGCCACCCAAGAAGCCGTGCACCAACTCGAGCGTTACGTGAACGCCGTGCGCGAACAAGTACCAGGCGAAGTGCGTGGGATTCTGGCAGCGCCCAGCATTTCAAACCCAGCCAGGGTTGTGCTCGAGAAACTGGGACTCGAGTTTTGCGAGTTGAATGCGTTGCCTGAGGAGAAGAAACCAGAGCCGCAAATGGCGTTGTTTGCCTAAGAAGCTCGAGTTTTATCCATCAAATTGGGGCATAAGAATTCAATCTGAAAACCGTGCCGCTCGAGTTGAGTACGCCAGTCGCGCCAATCCGTGTCGGTAGCATTTAAAATTGTTGGATTGTTAGCGCTAGCTTTTGCGGCTGCCAACCAAATGTGGTCTTTTCGATCAAATCTTTTGTTCGTTTCTGGATCAAGCTGGCGTAATTCAAGTGGGATTTCAGCAAAACTATCCTCGAGTGGTGTGATTTTGACTCGTTCACATCGTTCGGGATTGCATTGATATTCAAACAGCCACATCATAATTTCAAATCCAGCTCGACCTTTTTCAATGGGTCTAAATTTATCAATGTACTTCTTCAATATTCTCTCAGAGTCGTCCAACACGATTAGGTTTTTTCTTGCCAAGCGGAGCGCCTGAATGCAGCGTTGAATACAAGCATCGTCGGTGTGTTCATCAGGCATTTCTTTTTCGGCAACAACCAGAACATTTTCGTCAATTACAAATGCACTCATGTTAACTCGAGCGCTTTTTTAGCCCGTCTTTCAATGGCTTTTTCGGTCATGGCTGCCATTTCTTCAAAACGATCTCCAAAAAAATCTTTGGGATAATTGTGAATGTTGCCGTATTCGTCAAGTTCTAACGCCTCGAGTTTCGATTCGCCTTTCTCGAGCGAACAAAAATACAAATTAACGTCAGACGGCAAAATTACTTCTTCCGCAATGCGTCTTTGCAAACGCCGCAGCAAATGCTCGCTGTGACTCTCGAGAATGATTTGCACGCCACGTTTTTGGTAGGCGTCAATAAAAATATCTGCCAGCCCAGATTGCACACTTGGATGCAAATGCAGTTCGGGTTGCTCGAGCAGAATGGTAGAACCTTCAGGGACGTAATAACACAGCACCAGCACGGGTAAAACTTGCGATACGCCAAAGCCAACATCGGTCAGTGAAACTTCTGGGGATTCTGGCGTGCGACGCACCAAAACACGAAAAATATTAGTGCCTTCGCGGAGTTCCTCGAGCCTGAAACTGGAGATCAAACCAAGGTCTTTGAGTTTTTCGGCAATGTAATTCTCGAGCGGGATATTACCGACTTTATTCCCACCAACTCGAGCGGCGAGAAGTGCAGCGATGGTGTTTTCGCCTTGTTTGCCAACGTTGGAAGGTGCTGCACCTGTCCAACCATAAAGACGTTTTGGGAAATCTCGAAGTGGACCCAAATATATTGTTTGCAATAAGATTTGCTCGAATGATAACTCGAGTGCGTGGATGAATCCTTGATTTGTATCGTTTTGGCGTTCAATTCCAGAGAAACGATAGAATTTATCAGAACGACTATTCAAGATAATTGATGAAGGATCTAATTTATTTATGTTGTCAAGTAAAGGCTTACCAATTGAAGCGTCTCCGTAATCATAAGAAAAAGACTGGAGTCTCAATTTTTCGTTTACTAAAGATACAACACCCAAAAACTGTAATTTACTGATATCTATGAATTGAGAAGGGTCATATGTGAGTCCTAGTGATAAGCTTAGTGCCGTTTCATGTTGAAAAATAATATCTTGAAATCCACCCAAATCTAACAAATTTTTGTCATTTCCAAATTCGAGAACTTGTTGTTGATCTGTACTTTCTACTGTTTGTTTCATCAACAACAACGCCTGCAACAAACTACTTTTACCACTGCTGTTTGTGCCAAAAAAACCCGTAATTGGCGCAAGTGGCACATTCACCTCACGCCAAGATTTAAAATTTCCGAGTTGCAACGCCTTCAACATTCTGGCATTCTACCGCGTCTCGAGATTTCAAAAAATACTTCTCGAGTTGTAGCACCGTGCCGAATGCAAAAACCGTGCGCACGGCGCACCCTACGTGAGATTCCAAACAAAATGACGCTCGAGATTACCTCGAGCGTCATCAAAACCCAAAATCTTTAACGGTAATTCTTGATTTGACTGCGTACCGAATCAATGTTCCAACCTGTCAAATTGGCGGTGGTTTGCGCTTCAGTCTCGAGCCTGGTTTTGAGGTTGTTGCGGTATTGCTCGCCTGGTTGCCCGCAGTTGGTGTTGCCTTTGAACGGGTGCTGCATGATGTAACGTGCCTGAAAATTTTCGGCGTTGTCGGTTTGCTTGAACATCAGGTCTTCTTTAAAGTTGGCTTTGTCGTAACGCACGTGCAAGCGCGTGAAGAACACGCTGTCGTTCGGGTTTTCGGCAAGCCAGAATGCTCCGGCGGCGCGTAGCTGCATGACATCTGGCGGTTCGCTGGCGCAAGGATCGCACGAGTTTGGCGTCCAGGCGTACTCGAGAAACACGGCTTTTTTACCTTCGCGTTCGTAAGCTTTTTTGAAGGTCGCACCGTAAAAATCGCCAAATTTGGGTTGAACAAATTCTGGAATGTTCTTGTCGGTTGGCACTTTGGCATTCTGGTAATTTGCGGCTTCGACCCGTCCCTTGCGGGTCAGGCTGTAAACGGTCAGGTCTTGCGTGCCGTTCGCGTTAATCATGCCCAGTTGCAATGGCAGCATGAAGCCTTTGGATTTGAACGACATCCGAATTGGGCGCAGTTTGGTGAAGCCGCTCGAGTCCACTTTTTTCAGGTTGACTTTTGCTACGAAGAATTTCATCCCTGCTTTAATGTACGGCGCGAGGGTTTTGCTTGCGCCAGCAGGAATTTTATAACCTTCTTGCAAAAGATAAGTCTCGAGTCCATCGGATTGCGTGGCAGAAAGAATCACAATGGCGTACTCGCCAACGCTGTAACGGGCTTCGACGGTCACACCGAGCGCATTGGCGCGTTGGGCTTCCATTTTCATGGTTGGCGCTGCGGCGGTCATTGGTTTGGCGGCATCTTCTGCCATCACTGGTTGCGGGTTGCATGGGTCAGCATCGAAGTATTCAACCAGGCGTGGGGCGCTGTAGGCATCAAGTTTGTCGATGATGGTCGAGTCGTTAATGCCAATCTCGGCGCGTTTTAAAACTTTGGGAACGGGAACGACCAGTGCGAAATCTTTTAACGCGCCTTGGTAATCGGAGACCATTGTGATGGTTGTGCGTTCGCCGTCGCGGGCGATCATGATTTGCGAGGCTTTGTTGTAGAGTTTCGCGTCCACGCGTCCGACGTAAAACCCGCAAAATGCGGTCACGCTGCTGACAATGCCAAGTCCGACGGTCACGATTCCAGCCCAAACATAACGGTTTCTCGAGTTCATATTTTTCCTTTCACGAGGGGCTTGGGGTTGATGTTACTCGAGTTTGAAGTTTGAGGCTTTGACCTGATTTGAGTTGCGCTTGAACCTGATTTCAAGCTGATACAAAGTACGCGGGAATGCTGAGACCGACTCGAGCGCCGCCCTCACTGCGGTTCTCGGCGCGTACCGTGCCGCCGTGAACTCGAGCGACGGCTTCGACAATCGCCAAGCCCAGTCCCGTGCCTGCACCGTGCTTGACGAACGGCTCAAAGGCTTTGGGCAGAAGTTCGGCTTGAAAGCCGGGTCCTGTGTCTTCGACCCACAACCAAGTGCCGTCAACTCGAGCCTCGACCCGAATGTTTTTTGCGCCGCCTGCGTGATTGGTGGCGTTGTTCACCAGATTCTCCAAACTGAGTTCCAGCAGATCGCGTTCTGCCCAAACTTCACCAGAACCTTGAACTGGCACGTCAAAGTGCGCCTCCAGAAAGCTCGAGAGGTCAATCCGTTCACGCTTGGGCGTACCCTGTCCTTCGAGTCTTGCCAGTTGCAGCAAACTCGAGAGAATTCGTTCGGTACGATCCAGAGCGCCCAGCGCACCTTGGGTTGCTTCGGTGCGGCTTGGGTGACGCTCGAGCACCTCCAAGTAATTTCGGGCGGCGGTCAGTGGGTTGCGCAACTCGTGCGAGGCATTGTACGCGAACCTTCTGGCGCTGGACTCCTGGGTTTTCAGACGCTCGAGGGTGTCATTCATGTCGGCAAGCAAACGGTTGAGGGCATTCACGGCGGGACGCAATTCGGGCAATGGCGGCACAGCAATCATCTCGAGGCTGGTGGCGTTGCGGCGTTCAATTTCACTTGCCAAGCTGTAAAGCGGTGAAAGCGAACGGCGCACCCCAAATGCGCCCAGCAGCAAAGCCAAAATCAGCAATCCGACGCTCGAGAGTAGAATCCAATTGTTCGGGTTGCCAATAGTCTCAAACTCGAGGTTGCCATTGCGTTGCCGTACCAACACCGAATTGCTGGCGGTCAGGCGTTTTAATTCTGCAAATTGAGCGGCTTTGTCGTCCACAGGTTGCGCACTGATTTCGTTGCTCGAGCTTGAGGGTTCAGGCACGGCAGGTGTACTCGAGGGTGCAGTCATTGGAGGACTTGATTGCACAATTGGAACGGTTGGTTGTATTGCAGGACGTGGTTTTGTGACTGGTTTAATTTGTTCCGCTCGAGTGGTTGGCTTGGTCGCCACAGGTTTTGGCGGTTTGACGGGTTTGATCGGCGCTGCCGATGGCGTGGGCACTTTGCTGCTCGAACCAGCCGATAAACTTGCATCGCTCGAGTTTGGTTTGGCAAGACCCGTTTGATTCTCGGCTTTTTCGGCACTCGAGTTGGTCGGTACTGCATCCGCCGTGATTGGGGCTGGCAAACTGTTGTTAAATTCCCCAGTTGGAATTGGAACACCAATCTGACCCGCAGGATTGTTCGAGTTTTGCGCGACAGTCATATTGTTCGCTGCCCCCGTTTCTCGAGTCACCAATGAATGTAACAACCAAACTTGACCCACGGCAAGCACCGCCAGAGCTGGCAGCAACCACAGCAACACTCGAGTTTGCAAGGTCATGACTGCACCGCGTCCTTGCGTTTTAGAGCGTAACCAACACCGCGCACGGTCTGAATCAAACTCGGTTCGCCAAGTGCTCGTCGTGCCGAAGCAATCAGCACATCCAGCGTGTTTGGGTCAACCTCATCGCCCCAAATTAGGTTCATCAGGGTTTCCCTGGGCATGACGCGTTTGGGATGCTCGAGCAGCACCGACAGCAACCTGAAAGCTTTAACGGTCAGATCAATTTGTTTGCCACTCCGCCAGACTTCCATCGTCTCGGGGTCGAGCGTGACATCCTCGAACTGACGTTTGCCAGATTCGGTTTTGCTGCGCCGCAACAAGACCTCGATGCGTGCCAGCACCTCGGAGAGCGAATAGGGTTTGACCACGTAATCGTCCGCGCCGCCACGCAAACCCTTCAGCTTGTACTCGAGTTCGTCGAGTGCCGTCAGCATCAAAACAGGCACACTCGAGCGCAAACGAATTTCGGTCAGCACACTAAACCCGCTCGAGCCTGGCAGCAGCACGTCCAAAATCACCAGATCGGGTTGCTGCGCCATAGAGCGCAAACCGCTCGAGGCATCACCCGCCTCCAGGACGGTGTACCCCTCGAGTTTCAAACCCAGCGCCAGGGATTCGCGCACGCCAAGGTCATCTTCGACAATTAAAATCGTGGTCACAATAAACCACTTTAGCGCCCAGACCTGAGATGAGGCTCGAGATCAACCTGAAATGAGGATGAGAAGGCTCGAGTGCTACTATAATTGCCAAAGAGATGACCAAGTTACTCGAGAAAGCTGTAACCCAAACCGAACGTCTGCCTGTCGAAGAGCAGAATCGTATTGCTGAATGGTTACTTGCCGAATTGGAAGACGAAGCCCAATGGGATGCCCAGTTCGCTGGGTCGATTGATGTTCTCGAGCGTTTAACAAAAGAAGCTTTATCAGAGTCAAATGCGGGGCGAACGAAATCATTAACGCCTGATTTGCTGTGAATGTTTTGAAGAATTATTGATGTTTGTATCATCGCGGTAGTGTATCGCTGGCAGTTGTACGAGCCAGTGAAAATTTTCACTGGCTCGTGTTGTTACTGTAAATTGCCACGCTCACAACTCGAGCGGCAATTCCCGAATCCGTTTTTGCGTCAGTGCAAACACCGCGTTCGCCACGGCTGCCCC
>JAYTKL010000123.1:0-8637 GCA_043730305.1 Deinococcales bacterium
AATGACAAAGCTCGAGCTATTGGCTAACTGCTATTGGCTTCTTTACGCTTTTCCTGCCGAACCCAAAACCTTCATGCGGTGCGAGGCAATTTCTTTCATTAAATCGCGGCTTGGTCCAAGAATTTTGCGCGGGTCAAATTCTTTGGGGCTGGCGTTCAAGACTTCACGCACGGCGGTGGTGAATGCCAGACGCAAATCGGTGTCAATGTTGACCTTACCGATGCCGTTCTGGGTTGACCTCGAGACATCCTCATCGTGGATTCCTGCGGCGTCACCGATCTCGCCGCCGGCTGCCTTGAAGCGTTCGGTCAACCAGGTTGGCACACCGCTCGCGCCGTGCATGACCAGTGGAATTGGGGTCAGGCTGGCAATTTTTTCGATGCGGGCATGGTCAATAAATGGGCGACCCTTGCCCTTGTACGCGCCGTGGCTGGTGCCAATCGCAACAGCCAGGTAATCAATGCCAGTGCGCTGAATAAACTCGAGGGCTTCCTCTGGGTCGGTCAAGAATGCGTCTTCGGCGCTGACATCCACGTGCTCTTCGATGCCGCCCAAACGCCCCAATTCGGCTTCGACGGTCACACCGCGTGCGTGCGCCATGTCCACGACTTCTTTGGTGACACGAATGTTCTCCTCGAACGCGTCGTGGCTGGCATCAATCATGACGCTGGTGAACCCAGCATCAATTGCGGTTTTGCAGCTTTCAAAGCTCGAGCCGTGATCGAGGTGAATGGCGACGGGTACGGACACCCTTGATGCCATGTCTGCCATCATGTGCGCCAGGGTTTCAGTGCCGGCGTATTTGCGAGCACCCTCAGAGATTTGCAAGATCACCGGGCTTTTTAAGGCTTGGGCAACCTCGAGAATGGCTTGGGTGGTTTCGAGGTTGTTCGAGTTGAACGCCCCAACGCCGTACTTTCCAGCGCGTGCGGCGGTTAAGATGACTCCTCCAGTTACGAGTGGCATAGTGTTTCCTCCGTTTTGTATTGTAACGCAAAATAGGTTTAGAACAAAAAGTGAACGTTCGGTATCAGAAAAGCCGCAGACTTTTCAGTCTGCGGCTCTTGAAATACTGTATTTTTAGAAGCTGGCGGCAGTGCTGGTGGCAACGGCGTTGGCATTCAAGATGATCTCGTCGCGCTTGTCTGGAGACTGGGCAAGACCTTCGGCTTTGACCACGGTCACGTCCTGAATGCCAATGAAGTTGAGAATGCCCTTGAGGTGGTTGCTGGCGTGGGTGAAGGCTTCGATGGGCGTGCCTGTGAAGTGCGAGCCGCTCGCCTCGAGAATCACGGCTTTTTTGTTTTCCAAAAGTCCTTGTGGACCTTTGTCGGTGTACTTGAAGGTTTTGCCCGAAACGACCATCGCGCCGTCCATGTAGGCTTTCATCAGGGGTGGGTAGCCGAAGTTCCACATTGGGGCGGCAAAAATGACTTTGTCGGCGGCAACAAATTGGTCTGAAAGTACGCCCAGACGGTTTACTTTACGTCCCTCTTCGGCGCTGACTTGGTCGGCTTGACCCGCTTGAAATTTGCCCCAGGCGCTGAGGACATCGCTGTCAATGAGTGGGATTTCCTCAGAGTACAAGTCCAAAGTCGTGACGGTGTCGTTCGGGTTGTTGGTTTTGTAAGTCTCGAGGAATTTGTCTGCCATGCCGAGTGAGACGGAGTGGCTGCTTGAGCCTGGGTGTGCTGTTACTAAAAGTACGTTTGACATTTGATTCTCCCTTGGTGTTGCATGTTGGGTTGATCCCAAATGCGTTACTAAAATGATTACACATTAGCAGTATAAAAAATGTATCAGGGAAGACGAGCATTGTGTAACTCGAGCTGAGATTGCGGAATTCCCGCTCGAGCATCCGCCAAGACATCGGCAATTGTGGTCTGTCCCAAAGACGCCTGCAACGCCCGTTCTGCCTTATCACAAGAACCCTCGAGCGATACAAAAATACCCTTGGCAAAATCACAATCTGCCTTCGCGGCATGTTCTGGAATCAACAAACTGGTGTCGTCGTCCTTTAATGCCGTGTAAACACAAGCCAGGGAAATAGCCGAAGGATTGATTGCCAAATTCAAACCACCGCCAGGTCCAAGCTTAGAGCCAACAAATCCAGCCTTTTGCAATGCCCCCACAAGCTTTCTGACCACCGCAGGATTGGTGTTCACCTGCCCCGCAATCGTTTCAGAGGTCAACAACTGACCCGTTCTCGAGGCGAGAACCGTCAAAATATGAACCGAAACGGCGAAACGTGAATTCACTCTTGAACCTCAGATAATATATTCTCGAGCAGGACAGGATTTTAGTCAGTATTGTAGCGTACTCGAGAATTTAAAAACTAAAACGGCAAACTTTCAGTCGAAGTTTGCCGTTCGGTCTCAAAACCCTTAAATCCGAATTGGATTAAACGCGCTTGGACCACTGGAATTTTCTGATGCGTTGCTTTGATTTTGAGTTTGGGTCAGCAAAATATTGAAATCGTTGACGCTGGTGGCACTCGATTTGGCTTCCTCGAGCGAGATAAAACCGTTTTTATAAAGTTTCACCAGGTGCTGATCGAAGGTTTGCATTCCGCGCAAGTTGTCCTCGATCATGGCGTCTTTGATTAACGGGGTTTTGTCTTCGTCTTTGATGTAATCGCGGATTAGCGGCGTGGCAACCAAGCTTTCAACTGCCAGAACCCGCCCAGCGCCATCGGCTCGAGGCAAAAGACGCTGCGATAAAATACCGACCAAGGATTCGGCAAACAAAATACGGATTTGCTCGCGTTCGTGCGGCGCAAAAAAGTCGATGATACGGTTAATGGTTCGCACCGCGTCTTGGGTGTGCAGCGTACTGAGCACCAAGTGACCCGTTTGGGCGGCGGTGATCGCAGCCTCGACGGTTTCCTTGTCGCGCATCTCACCGATCATGATGACATCGGGGTCTTGACGCATGGCGTACTTCAGCGCGGTTTTAAAATCGCTGGTGTCCGAACCGATCTCGCGCTGGACGATAATGCTGCGCTGATTCTTATGCAAAATCTCAATTGGGTCTTCAATCGTGATCACGTTATGCGCATACGTGCGGTTGATGTGATCGACGATACTTGCCAAGGTGGTGCTCTTGCCCGAACCCGTCGGACCGGTTGTCAAAATAATCCCGCGTTCGTTGCTGGCAAAACTCTCGAGCAATGTTGAGGGCAGCCCAAGTGCTTCAAAAGACGGAATGGTGTCCGCGATAATTCGCATGACAATACCGACCGAACCGCGTTGCCTGAAAATATTGCAGCGAAACCGTGCCACAGAAGGAATCAGGTAAGCGAAATCAAGCTCGTGACGGTACTCGAACTCTTCCCACTGTTCGGCATTCAAAAGCGTCTTGGCGATAATCATGGTTTGGTCGGGCAACATCGGTTGCGTACCAAATTGCACCAGTTTGCCATCCACACGACCGATTGGCGGCGAACCCACTTGCAGGTGAACGTCGGAGGCATTGCGCGAAACCATCGTTTTTAACAGATCAATAATTGAAGCCATGCAATTGTCCCCCCTACCCGAACCGCATCTCCCGAAATACCAGGCTCGAGCGTCCTGTTCTTTAACGCTATGCTACAGCATAGTACATACACGGCTTGCAGCATCCCAAAATTGCACACCATCAAAACTAGCCGTTTCTCGAGCCGCCTGGGTAGAATGCCACTGTGAGCACAACCATGACCCGAGCAAAACCCAGTGACCGTTATGGACTCGTTGTGGCGGGTTTTGCCATTCTGACCGCCCTAGCCAGTTTCCTTGTGCCGCTCGGCACGCTCTCGAGGTCGTTTGGCGGCGAGGGAGCGTTATTAATTCATCCTGGGCGAATTCTGGATTTCACGGGGCGTTTACCACCCACCATGCCAGATTTCTCGAACGTGACTTTGGTGACTTGGATATTGATTCTGGCACTTTTAACAATGGCTGGTCTGGCATTCATCCGTTCAAAATGGACACTGGTGGCTGGCGTTTTGGTGATTGTGCTGACATTGATCGACATGGGTTTGTTCGTTCGTGCCATCGATTTAATTCAAGCGCCACTCTTAGCGGCTGGTACAGCCTACCGCCGTTTACCATTTCGCAACCTTGGACCAAACCTGTGGTTGTTCTTAAGCATCTTTGCGGGCATTGCCGCCATCGTCTACAGCCTCGCGCAGAACGAAGCTCGAGCGCGGGCGTTTGCCGCCGCCCGAGGTGGACTCGTGCCCGTGATTGCCATGTTGCTCTCGATTGTAGTGGGCGGCGTGGTGATCTTGATTTTGCAGGGTGTTCCAGGCAACGACCTTCACCCAGACCCGATCTCGAGCTTGATTGGCAAGATTGACCTGTTGTGGTTTTCGTACTCGAGTTTGCTCGGACCCGCGCTGCCCAAGTTTCGCCCGAGTCTGGACTTGTCGGGCATCTGGCAGAGTCTGTCGTTGGCAACGCCGCTGATTTTTAGCGGTCTTGGACTGGCATTCGGTTTTCGTACGGGTTTGTTTAACATTGGCGCACCAGGGCAGATCATTTTTGGCGCGTTGTTCGCCACCGCCGTCGGTGTTTACATTCCAGGACCTTGGATTATCATTGGACCGCTGGCAGTCATTGCCGCCGCCGTCGGTGGTGGTTTGTGGGGCGCGTTGCCAGGTTGGCTCAAAGCCAGATTTGGCTCGAGCGAAGTCATCAACACGATCATGCTGAACGCTGTCGCCTCGAGCGTCCTGGTGTTTTTGATTGGCGCGAACGAATACAAGTTCTTTGGTCAAACCGTGCATTTTCCGTTTAAAGCTGAGGGCGGCGAAGCCAAAAGCGCCGAACTGGGTGCGGGGGCACGCCTGCAAAACATGGTCGAATTGTTTGGTTTAAGAACTGGTCAAAACGAAATTACCCTCCTGTTGCCGCTTGCCTTGCTGGGCGCAATTTTGGGTTGGGTACTCTCGAGAGGCGCTGTTCGTCGCCGTGGCTTGACGGCTGGCGCTGCCGCCATCGCTGGTGTGGTTATCGGTTTGATCCTGCCCAAAATCACCCTTAATATTTCTGGTTCAATGACCAACTCTGGCTTGAACGTCTCGTTTTTGGTCTCCTTGCTGGCAGCCGTTTTTGTTGGCGTGTTCTTGTGGCGCACCGCTTACGGTTTTGACATACGAGCCGTCGGGCTTGCCCCCAAAGCCGCCGAGTACGGCGGGGTCAACATTGCCCGCAACACCATCCTGGCAATGGCAATCTCGGGGGCGCTGTGCGGACTGGGCGCAACCCATTACGTGCTCGGCGGGGCGTTAACTGAATACCGCCTCAAACAAGCCATGCCCGCCGACATTGCCGGTTTTGGTGGCATTACCGTCGCCTTGCTGGGACAAAACACGCCCGTCGGCGTGATCCTCTCGAGCCTGTTGTTCGGCGTGCTCGGCACGGGCGGACTCAATCTCGATCAGGCGCTCGATAAAGTCTCGAGAGAAATCGTGACGGTGCTGCAAGCCTTGATTGTGCTGTTCATCGCCACGCGCGGTTTCTTGCCGAACAGTTTTTTCAAACCCACACCGCCCCCCAAAGAACCAGACCCAGATAAACCCCAACTCGAGAAACCAGCCCTTGAAAAGGTGAACTCATGAATCTTCGTTCGCCCTGGTTGATTGCCACTTTTGTCATTGCCTTGATCTTGATTGTGCTTGCCATCGTTGCCCCCTCGAGCGCCATCGTTGCCGCCATTGCGGTCTTGATTCCCGCAACGCTGCGTTTCACCACGCCCTTGCTGTTCGCCGCCCTGGGAGGTTTGTTCTCAGAGCGTTCTGGCGTGGTCAACATTGCCCTCGAGGGCATCATGTTGTTTGGTGCGTTGGCGGCAGCCGTGATCGCCCAGCAGGTCGAAGCACCCTTTTTGAAAGCCGACCCCAATGCTCTGCTCTGGTGGGTGCCCTGGGTTGGCGTGCTCGGCGCGATGGTGGTCGGTGGTTTTGTGGCTTGGATTCACGCGCTGGCGTCAATCAAATACCGTGCCGATCAAGTGATTTCTGGTACGGCAATCAACCTTCTTGCCACCGGCGTTCCCGCTGTCATTTTGCAATATTTTTACAACAACACCTCCGATTCGGAATCGGTCAAGAATGTTCTGCCGCTCTGGGGGATTGGCGCAATCCAATTTTCGCCTTTGGTTTACATTGCTTTTCTGATTGTTCCTGTCGTGTCTTACGTGCTGTATCGCACCCCATTTGGTTTGCGTCTGCGCAGCGTCGGTGAGGCACCTCAAGCCGCCGCCAGCGTCGGTGTCAACGTCATGCGAATGCGTTACACCGCCGTGATTATTTCGGGCGTGCTGGCAGGTTTGGCTGGTGCTTACTTAAGCATCGGCAACCTTGACAAATTCAACCGAGGCATGAGCGCCAACCAAGGTTTTATTGCCCTGGCAGCCTTGATCTTCGGCAAGTGGTTGCCCTGGAACACCATGGGCGCGTGCTTGCTGTTCGGATTTTTTACCGCCCTCAAAATTTTGCTCGGCGGTGGCGATTTCCTGCCGCCAGCCATTGTCGAAATGATGCCTTTCATTCTGACCATTCTGGTGCTGGCAGGATTTATTGGACGCTCGAGAGCACCAAAAGCGATTGGGAAACCCTATCCGTAATACGCTGCTCGGTATCCGTAAGTACGCTGCTCGAGACATAATGAAAGACGTGATTTATGAACCCCAAATTGATTTACCATAGAGAAGTCAAAACCGCGCTCGAGAACAAACAACCCGTGGTGGCGCTCGAAAGTACCGTGATCTCGCACGGGCTGCCGTACCCCTTGAACCTCGAGACGGCGCATCAACTCGAGGCTGAGGTGCGCAGCGCTGGCGCGATTCCTGCGACCATCGCGTTGCTCGATGGTCAAGTGCATGTTGGAATTGATGACGCGCAACTCGAGTTGATGGCGCGAGGCGGCATCGAAAAAGTCAGTCTTTGGAATTTACCCGCAATCGTGGCAAAAAAAGCGCACGGCGGAACAACCGTGGCGGCAACCGCGCACCTGGCACGACTGGCGGGCATTGACGTGTTTGCCACGGGCGGCATTGGCGGCGTGCATTTTGATGCCTTCGATGAAAGCGCCGACCTGCCCGCCCTGGCTCGAACCCCAATCATTGTGATCTGTGCCGGCGCGAAAAGTATTCTCAACCTTCACGCCACCCTCGAGCGACTCGAGACGCTGGGCGTTGCCGTGATCGGTTATAAAACCGCCAGCCTGCCAGCGTTTCACACGCCGCACAGCCCGTTTAAAGTCGCGGCACAACTCGATACACCGCTCGAGATTGCAACCGCGTTTCTGGCGTCCAAAGATTTTGGCTTGCACCAAGCGATTCTGGTTGCCAACCCCGTCAGTGAAGGGCTGCCTTTTGAGCAAGTTGAGCGCTGGGTTGAAGCCGCCAACCACGAGGCGCGGCGCGAGGGCGTGAATGCCAAAGCCCTGACCCCGTTTTTATTGCGGCGACTCTCGAGTTTATCGAATGGCGAGACAGACCGCGTGAACGGGATTTTACTGCGCGAAAATGCGCGTTTGGGTGGGGAAATTGCCGTGGCATTGGCGAAATTGCGAAACTTGATTTAAACTTTCTACACAACGCCCATGATACGCTGTCAACGGAATGTTTAAAGCATCTCAAGCCTTTGATCGAATTCAACATCTTTATACAAACGATGCGTTTGTTGAGCTTATCAGAGACGCAGTTCGGTTTTTTAATGGCACACCAGTTCATACGTTGCCATTTAGCCAAACGTTTCTTGGCACTGGGGTATATGCGCTCTACTACACAGGCACAACAGGCATCTACGGCAAATATGGTGAATTTAATCGATTAGCGTATAACAGTCCAATTTATGTTGGGAAAGCTGTTCCAAAGGGCTGGCGACAATCCCGAACCTCGAGCGTGACGCAACAATCCAGAGAACTTTGCAATCGGTTGCGTGAGCATCAACGTAACCTTGAGATCGTTCCCAATCTCGAGGTTGAGAATTTTGCGTGTCGGTTTATGATTTTTGAAGACAGCAGTTCAGACATGATTGGCACGATTGAAGCCGCTTTGATTCAATTGCATCGCCCGTTGTGGAATACGACGCTTGATGGTTTTGGAAATCATGATCCTGGACGTGGGCGTTATCAACAAGCCAAATCTGACTGGGATGTGATCCATGCTGGCAGAACGTGGGCAGAAAAATGTCTTGGAATTTCAAACCCTCAAGAACAAATTTTAGAGCGTATTGCAAACTATTTTGAAGCACTCGAGGCACAATCATGAAGTCCCTCGAGATTTTTTCTGGCGCAGGTGGGCTTGCTACAGGATTATCACTGGCAAACTTCGAGCATGTCGCCCTGGTAGAACGTAACAAACATGCCAGCGCAACATTGCGGCAAAACTTTGAATCCGCCAAGATTTTTTGCGGTGACATCAAAGATTTTGACTTCTCGAGTTTTGAAGATATTGATCTTGTTGCGGGCGGACCCCCTTGTCAGCCATTTTCACTTGGCGGTAAACACCGTGCAGATCAGGATCAACGCGATTTATTCCCGCAAGCCATCAAAGCCATCGAAACCCTTGCCCCTCGAGCTTTTATTTTTGAAAATGTCAAAGGATTATTGCGTTCCTCGTTTGCCGATTATTTCGAGTACATTCGCTTGC
>JAYTKL010000124.1:0-10777 GCA_043730305.1 Deinococcales bacterium
CCACTGCCTCTCGATAGTATTTTTCAGCTTCGATGATACGCCCTGTGCGTTGATAAACAATGCCAAGATTAAGTTTCAATCGCGCAGATAAGTCAGTCATACCTGCATTCTCGACCACCCCTTCAGCCTGTTGATAGTATTCTTCGGCTTGTCTCCAATGTTCGCGGGTTGCATTGATCTTGCCTAAATTAAACAAAATCCGTCCCTCGAGTGGCAAATTCCCAATCTCGAGTTTTGCCAGACCTTCAAGCGCAGTCTTGTAAGTATCTTCAGCCTCTAGCAATATGGATTCCACCAATTCTTTGGGTTCGTTTAATCTTTGCGCGTTGTCAGCCATCTTGCCCAAATCCGTGGCTTGGTTGTTCAACGCTCCAATCCATCGGTGTTGATCGCCAACCGCTTCATAAAACCCTGCGGCTTTTTTAAAACTCGAGATGGCATCACTAAAATTTCCACCTGAACTCGAAACCCAACCGATGGTATTGTAGGCGGTGGCTTTCGCCCACAAGTCGCCCGAGCCGTTGTTCAATACGGATTCGGCGGTCAGTTGTGCCTCGGCGGTTTTGCCCGCACGCCACAACAACCCCGATTTTAACGCCATGATTTTCGAGGTTTGCCGCAACATGGCAAGGTTCTGCACGACTTCCAAAGCCTCTTTGAAACGCCCTGAACGCTCTAAAGCGTAAGCGTACAAAAACGTGCTTTCGGATTCTGGATCAATGCCCGTCACGCGTTCGGCACTGCGAACTTCCTCAAGCAGCGCAATCACTTTGGCAAACTCGAGTTGATTCATGTGCATCTGGGCTTGGTTGCAATACGCGGTTCTGGCTTTTGCCATGTCGCCCAAGCCACCAAAGCCTTGGGTGTCGCGGTAAATGCGATTGTAAAGTAAAAACGCATTTTCGGGTGGGGTCGCTCGAGCCATCGCAATCACCAACTTTGATCGTTCGCCGGGGTGGTTTTCGAGCCAACTCGAGGCGAGTTCTGGTGTTAAGACTCGAGCATTGAGGTCTATCAAGCCTGCCATCAATAGGGTTTCTTGATCTTGGGCAAGTTCGGTCAGCGTGAACTCGAGCGCATTGCGAATGATTGAAAGGTTGGGTTGAGGTTGTAAACTGAGCGCCAAGAAAACGCTGCGTTGCTTTAGGGTCAGATCATCAATTCCAGCCTTCAAACTGCGCTCGAGATTTTTGTTCAAATCGCTTTTGGTGCTTGAAAGCAAACGTTGCAAACGTGCCAAATTCACAGGCTCGAGTTCGGGGGCTTCGGGCAGTTGATAGGCTCGCTCTGCCAGCACTCGAGCGGTTTGGATGTTGTTGTCTGCAAGGTTTGATTCTGCCAGTTGGAGCATGGCAATTTGAGCTTGTTGCCCAAACCATTCGCGTTTCAGGAACACCCAATCTCGCAATTCGGAGCTGACCTCGAGATCATCAAGTGGCTTTCCCAAATCGTGCAAGAAAGCTGCTTTGTAAAGCTCGAGTGCCGCTTGAAGGTTGCCTGCTGCCAGCAACTCGAGGAATTCTTGCGCGTCTGAGCGCACCAGACTCGGCAGCGGATCAATGCCTGGTTGGCTAGCAATCACTTCACCAGCGCCCTCTTTCTTAAATTGCGAAAGCACCACCGACAGGTTGCTTTTGGCTTTTTTATCCTTCCAGAACAACTCGGCTAGCATGTCTCGCGTTTGCGCACCCTCGAGCGTCAGGTACGCCAGCAAGAGCAGGGGTTTGGGTCTTGAAAACCCACTTCCCTCGAGCTTTACCTTGCCGAACGTTTTCAGTTGCACACGGCATTTTACTGCGCTTTGGGTTTTGGTGTTAAGCGCTTGTTAAGGGGTCGTTTTTGGGTGGGGTGCAAGCTTTGCTTATCAGATCAGAAAGGAAGTGCTTATGAAAAAGTTTTACAAAGCCGCCCCAGTCTTGTTCGCCCTGTCCCTCGGAGCAGTGTTGATGCACAACACACCCGTTCAAGCCAAAGATTGCGATTGGAAAGTCAGTGGCAAGATCAGCAGCCTGAACTTACTCTCAGAACTCAAAACCAAATTTGGCAGCAAATCCTACCTCGAGAATCTGGAGGTGAAAGTCTCGGCAAAAGAAAAAGTCTTCGGTATTTGGGGCACTTGGAATGCCTGGAATACAGTGCGCAGCAACTCGAGCGGGTCGTTTACCGCCAGCAACAACAAAAATTGTGACCAACGACGTTTCAAGGTCGAAGTGCGGTTTAACGACGATGACCTCGAGATTCACTGGGCAAAATCGACTCAAATTTTAAACAAAGATGTTTTGTGGTACACGGTTCTCGAGGAAACTTCTGGCGAACACCCAGCAGGACCAGTCAACCTTGGAGAGTTTACTTTTGGCACCAATAAACTTGACCTAAACGATTTCGACGCGCATCACCATGCGGACATTTGGCAGGCGTACCACATGGTCATTAAGCACTTTTCAGACATGGGATCAGTTTTTGCTTTTAAGGACAAAATCAAAGTCAAGTACCCAAATGACAGCGCGATTGTTGGTGCAGCCGAGGACAGTTACGCCAACCCAATCACAAGGCATATTTACATCAACAAAGACGCTGGTGGCGATCAATTTAACCTCGACACGATCTACCACGAGTTGTTTCATGTTTGGGTGTACGATCACTTTTCTGGTGAAGGCTGCCTGACCGAAACCCTGCTCATCAATGGCAATACGCACGGACTGGTCAACGACCCTTGCGTTGCTTTCAACGAAGGTGCAGCCGAATGGGGCATGGGGCAACTCAAGCAAGTCTTGTTTGGCATTACTCCAGAACTGCCGTTCAGTCGGCAAGACTTGAAAAACAAAGATGCCACGAACCTGAGCTTGGTGCAACGTTTAGATGACGGCTGGCAATCGCTGTTTAGCACCATGACCTTGCCAGAATTGAGCAAGTACAACTTTAACGTGACGGGCACGCACATCAGTTTTCAGTCACCCGCCCCAAGTGGATGCAGCAACCCAAACAATGGCTTTCGCAAAGTCTTAAATGTCTTTCTCGAGAATCCAGACAAAGGCTTCAGCGCCTTCCTTTCCAGAAGCGAAACCACCATGGACAGTTTCTTGACCAGAAGCAATGCCATTCTGGACAACTTTGGTACAAACTCGGTCAGTGATTTGCTGGTGCAAAACTTATACCTCGACCTGATTGACCCCAGCAAAACCACGCAACCTTCAAATGTTTTGTGCGGCGGTTAAAAACTGAACTCGGGTTTCTGGAGATTGATGTGTTTCTGACATCAAGATAAGGAGGATTTATAAAACAACTGCCTTCGGCTCGAGACACAAGCCCTCAATCTTAAAGGAGTACCAAAATGAAAAACGCAGCATTGTTTGGACTGGCAACCGTACTGACCGCAATCATGGCATCGTGCGGCAATCAACAGGTGGCAGCACCTACGGAAAGCGCGGTTTTTGAAGGTTTGAAATACAGTGTGGGTGGTCAACTGGTTTCAACCGAGACGGTCAGGCAACTCGAGCAGCAAAATGGCAATTTATTTTATCTTGCCAGTGGAACAAGTCCAGATTCAGTAATTGAAGTCTTTACCAACAGAGCCGATCTTGAATCTTCAAAGAACAATTTCGTAACAACGCAAGGAATTTGTATTGGGCGTAGCAAAAGTTCTTTCTGGGAAGAGGTTGGATACGCTGGAGAAACACCACTCGAGGTTTCTAAAGGTTCGAGCAGGGCTGATCTAAGAAACAATTTCCAACCAAGCGGTGAAGACTGGGACAATGATATTGAAGCCTTAAAATTGGCTTGTAATGCCTGGACTTACCTGTATACGTCGTACAACTTCTCAGGAAGCCTCTTGGTGCTTCGAGGCGATGCAATTTCAGATCTGACAGGTTGGAACAATGTTATCAGTTCCATCGAAGTTGGGAATTAAACGCCGTACTCGCGCTTCATCTTGAACGACTGTGAATAATTTTTCAAACGCGACATGTTCATGTGTCGCGTTTTTCATGGCTTCAGGTGCTCGCCATCAGTTCGCCAGATTCATTTCAGGTTTGAGGTTTTACAATTGATCTCGAGGAGAACTTTTTATGTTTTCAAACATCCTAAAAATTGGTGTTGTGCTTGCTATCTCAAGCCTGATCTCGAGCGCCACCGCCACCGAAATTACCTTGTACCCCAGCTTTTCCGAAGTCCGAGAAAACATCTCATTGACAGGCTCGAGGTTTGATTGGACGCCGCCCGCCGACCTTGGCAAGTACCTCGTCCCTGGCAGTTTAGAACTCGAGTATTCCAATGTGCTTTCGATGCAACTCCTGCCACCTTCGGGCAGTTTGTTGTCATTGTTTGAGGGCAAAGTTGTGAAAGTGTACTTCAACGAAGAATGGATTGAAGCCAAGGTTATCAAAGCCGACATTGGACTGTTCGAGATTGACGGCGAATTCATCCGCCTCGGGAATGCCGAAGTGAAATTCCCGTCGCTCGAGGGAGCGCGGTTTGCGCCGACCTACTCGTGGAAGTTTGCGGGCGCTGGCGGTGCGGCAAAAATCTTGTACAGCACCAGGGGTTTGTTCTGGGCGGGAACGCGGTACACCCTGAACGTTGCCAGCAACAACAGCGCCAGCCTGACCGCTTGGGCAGACGTTCAAAACCTCTCGAGCCTCGAGTACAACGTTCCCAATTTGACCTTGTTGGCGGGGGATGTTGGTCGTGAAGGTCAGGAGTTTGATGAAAGAAACCGAATTTTACGAAATCAAAATGTTGTGGTGCAAACAACAGCAAGTTCTGGGGCATTACAACCAACTCAACGAATTGTATCCGCAGGTGAACTGGGTGGATTGCAAAGCTACACCTATCCCAAACCCGCCAGTTTTGCGGCAAAAGCCACAACAGGACTACCGTTCATCAAAAGCAGTCAAACCGTCAAAGACATTCTCGAGTATCAAGGACAGTTTAGTGTTGAATCTCGAGCGACCACTTCACTGCAACGCGTCTACTCGTTCGTCACACCGCAAGGACTGCCGACAGGTGGCGTGACGGTGCGCGAGGCTGGGCGTTTGGTGGGGCAGACCAGCATTCCCAACATGCCCAAGCTTGGCAATGTGCGCCTGAATCTGGGCAAAGATTTTGACGTTAAATTGGTGCGTCTTGTCCAACCGCTCGAGCGAACCAAAAAGATTGCCCGATACCGTGTGGATTACACGATCAAAAACGTCAAATCTCGAGGTGTCAATGTCCGAATTGCAGAGTTTGTGCCGGCTGGTGTCAAGCTCGAGAAAGTCAAATTGCCCAGTTTTTTATCTGAGCCTGGGGCGTTCGTTTCCCGCCCGACCATTGCGGCTGGTGCGACGTTTAAAGGCAGTTACGAGATTGTATTTTCCTTAAAGTAACATCTCGAGCGGAACTTTAAACCGCACAGCCAAACGTTTTGCCAAACTTTTAGAAATTTCACGTCGTCCAGCCAAGATGTTGCTTAACTGGCTTTGCGACGCGATGCCTTCTCGCTCGAGATCGGTTTGTGAAACACCATGTTCTTGCATCAAATGCCGCAGAACATCTGTCGGTGTTCCAGGTTCAAAGCTAAGGTTTTCATCTTCCCATTTGCCAATGTAAGCGCTCAAGATATCAAACAACGCCATCACTCGAGGGTCGTCAGGATGGTATTGATTGGTCAGGTCTTGCATCAGACCAATCAAGTGCTTGTACTCGGTTTCGTTTGTGGCAAATGTAATTCCGTCAATGGCGGCGTTAAATTGAATGAACGGTTGGAAGTTAGTGATTTGCATAAGAAATCTTGAGGAATTCAGTGATTTTTTATCTTTAAGCAAAACATCTTTATGATATTATTTTATTTTTACAGTAATTTACAAATTTAGATTCTTCCGAAAAATTTTCAAATGAACGCTTTGGTATCATAAAAATTGGTGTTTTCTGTTTTTTTGAGTGTAAAAATATGAAATTCTTTTCTATTTCAATATCAGATAAATCTTTCCAAGCTATACTGTAGTCTATGATCCTAGTCTTTAGTTTAAAATCCGTATTATTCAAATAAATGGTCTCAAAGCTATTCCTTTCTTTAAAATACTCATAAAGCGTAGAAAAGAAAATAATTATAAGGTTAAAAACTATGGAAATTATAAAACAAATAAATAAAGATAGCATTAATACATAAAAATTTGATAGATATTTGAAGGTTAATCCAGTTAAAATTCCAGCAAAAGTTGCAAAAAATATAATTGCCATTGTCGATAGACTAAACCCTGACATGAAATAAAATTTTAGCTTTATCTTCAAATAATCTAAAAATTTCCACTTTGTAATAACTGAAATGTTTTCAAGCAACGCTTCATCCATAAATTTAAATCAAACTTTCTCGAGGTGCTTAATCAACCTTGCCAGTACACCATTGACAAACTTCCCGCTTTCCTCGCCGCCGTAGCGTTTGGCAATTCTGACCGCCATTTCAATCACGACTGGGTGCGGGGTGTCTAAAAACATCATCTCGTAACTCGAGATGCGCAGGATGGTCAAATCGGTTTGCGACATTTGCGTGAAGGTCCAACCTTCAATCACGCGCTCGAGGGTTTGGTCCACATCGTAGCGTTTTTCGTCAAAACCCAAGACCAAACGGTGCGCGAAAATCATGCCTTCGGTATCCAGGGCGCTGGGTTCGTCGCGGTCACGGCTTTCTTTTTTCTCACTCACCTCGAGTTTGGCGTTTTCCCAGGCGGTGTTGATGTCGTTGCCGCCTTGTTCGGCTTCAAACAGGACGCGAAAGGCGAGTTCTCTGGCGCGGCGACGTGTGCCCGTTTGAACTTCAGCCATTGCTGACTTCCAAAGGCAGCACAATGCTCTGCACGGTCACGTTGACGGCTTTAACGCTCAAACCAGTCATGACTTCAATGTTTTCGGCGACCACGCGTTGCACCTCGAGCGCCGCCTCTGGAATGGCGCGTCCGTAGTCCACATTGACGCTTAAATCGACGATCACGTTGGCGTTCTCGCGGCTGATGTTGATACCTTTCAGGCGTTTTCCTGCCAGAAACTCACCCATTTTGACGGGTGGTGTGACTGGCGTGACGCCTTTGACGCCTTCGATGGCGATGCTGGCGATTCCGGTGAGCACATCTTTGGAGATGTCCACCTCGAGCTTGTGTTGGGGGGTTTTGACTGGCATGGCTGCATTCTAGCGCTTTGCTTAGGAAAAGGGGAGGACAAGTGTTTTAGACTGGTCTTGTGCAAGTCATGACTTTTAACCTGAATGGTATTCGCAGCGCCCACAGCAAGGGCGCGTTCGCCTGGTTGGCGGAACAACAACCAGAAATTATTTTACTCCAAGAAGTTCGGGCGCTCGAGCATCAATTGCCCGATTTGGGTTTGAAGGGATACAGGGCGTTTTGGAATCCTGCGGCAAAACCTGGCTATTCAGGCGTTGGAATCTTAACCAAGCTCGAGCCGAAAAGCGTTTCGTTTGGCATTGACTCGAGCGAGTTTGATACGGAGGGTCGGGTCTTAAAGGCGGAATTTGATGGTTTTGATGTTCTCAGCGCGTATGTTCCTAGCGGCTCGAGTGGCGAGGAGCGTCAGGCGGCAAAAATGCGGTTTCTGGCAGAATTTTTGGTGCATCTCGAGGGTTTGAAAGCGTCTGGGCGCGAGTTGATTGTGGGTGGTGATTTTAACATTGCGCATCAAAAAATTGACCTGAAAAACTGGCGCGGCAATCAAAATCAAAGCGGGTTTCTGCCCGAAGACCGCGCCTGGATTGACGGTTTGCTCGAGTTGGGTTGGCGTGACAGCTTCAGGGATTTGGTGGGGCAAGATGCCGTGCATTACTCGTGGTGGTCGGCGCGGGGCGGAGCGCGGGTGAAAAATGTGGGTTGGCGTCTAGATTATCAATTCACCACGCCCAAACTGGCGGCACTGGCGTCAAATCCACGAATTCACAACGAAAATATTTTTTCAGACCACGCGCCCGTGATCCTCGAGTATCAGATTTGAACAACGCTCGAGCCACTGGGTTGGGTTGGTTGCTGGCGGTTTTGCCGCTTGGGTTTTTGCTGTTTTTTTTGGCTTTCCCAATTCTTAAACTGCTGTTTGGCACGTTTTCACTGGCAGGGTTTTGGGCAGTGCTCGAGAATCCGTATTACGTCGCCAGGTTGGTCTGGACATTCCAGAGTGCGGGTATTTCAATGCTGCTTACCTTGATGTTGGGCGTGCCGGTGGCGGTGATGTTTGCCAAGTTCGATTTTTTTGGTAAGCGCACGCTCGAGGCGGTTCTGACCCTGCCATTTGTTGTGCCGACCATTGTCGTGGCAATGGGTTTTAATGCTTTATTCGGGGCAAATGGTTTGACGGGCATCAACCTTTCAGGTACAGCATTTTTAATTATTCTGGCGAACCTGTTTTACAATTTTGCGCTGGTGGTGCGCATCGTCTCGAGTTACCTTGGCACACTCGACACCGACCTCGAAGATGCCGCCAAAGTCGAGGGTGCTGGTGTCTGGCAAATTTTTAGATTCATTACGCTACCCATTGCCAGACCCGCCATTCTGGCATCTTCGGCGCTGGTGTTCTTGTATTGTTTTGCCTCGTTTGGTGTGCCGCTTCTTTTGGGTGCGGGACGGTTCAACACGCTCGAGGTGGAAGTCTGGCAGTCGGTCAGCAATCAACTCAAACTTTCTGAGGCTAGCAGCTTGGCGTTGCTGCAATTGCTGGTGACGTTTGCCGCAAGTTTCTTGTACACCCGAGCGCAATCGGCTTCTCGTCTGTCGCTCGAGGTTTGTGCAAAACGTCCATTTGCCAAAGGGGTCGCTCGAGTGACTTTAATTGCTTGCGTTGTCTTCACGCTGATCTTGACGCTCTCGCCCATGTTGGCTTTGTTGCGTCAGGCGCTGTTTGACAAGGGCGGTTTGACTTTTGGTTTTTTTGTGAGTGCGTTGCGGGTCGGTGATGGTTTGAGCGATGTGCCCATCGGTTTGGCGCTCGAGAATGCGGTCTTGTTCGTGAGCCTCACTTTGCTGCTGGCAGTGCCGCTCGGCTTGTTGTACGCCCTCGCCACGCAATTTACAGGCTCAAAAATGCTCGATGCACTGTCATTGTTACCGCTCATGACATCTGCGACTTTGCTTGGTGTGGCGTTTATTGTCGCGTATCCAAAGCTGACCGCAAACCTTGGCTTGCTGATCGCGGCGTACACCATTGGTGCGTATCCGTTCATTGTGCGCAGTGTGCTGCCGGCGCTTCGGGCGTTGCCGCTCGAGATTCTCGAGGCGGCACGGGTTTCTGGGGCAACCGAATTTCAGGTGTTTTGGTTTGTGACCTTGCCATTGTTGCGTCCGGCTTTAAGCACGGGTATTGCCTTTGCGTTTGCCAGTGTGATCGGCGAATTCAGCGCGACCCTGGTGCTGTCTCGACCCGAATGGGCGACACTGACCACGGTCATTTACACCAAACTTGGGCGTCCAGGGCAGTTGGGGGACGCCAGCGCGGTTGCCGTGTTGCTGTTGGGGCTGACCACTGGCGGTTTTTTGTTGCTCGATCGTACCAGGGGAAGGATGGGCTAAGCCCTGGCTTGATCTGTTCCAGCTCGAGCGGCGGTTGTGCCCATCGGCAAAAACAGGGTAAACGTTGTTCCCGTGCCAACTTGGGTTTGGATTTGAACTTCGCCGCCAAAATGTCCGCGCACAATGTCACGAATGATGCTCAAACCCAAGCCTGTGCCTTTGCCAATCGGTTTGGTGGTAAATAACGGTTCAAAAATTTTAGGTAAAATATCATCTGAAATTCCGCTGCCGTTGTCCGAAACGCTCAACACCAATTCGGTTTGCTCGAGTTGAATTCGGGTGTCAAACACGATATCCACCCGCGCATTTTCTTTGCCCTCGCTGGCATGAATGGCGTTAATGACCAGGTTCGAGATCACTTGGGTAAAACGACCAGGTTCGCCGCGCAATAAGATGCCTGCAATGCCAGGGTTCAAAGCGATCAACACCTTGGCGTTCTTGGCTTGATGCTCGAGCATCGAAAGCGTGTCCTGAGCAACGTTAACGGGGTCAAACAGGGTGGCTTCGTTGCTCGAGAAGCGGGTTTGGTTACGCATTTTACGGACAAATTCACCCAGGCGATCCAGGGTGGTGGAGGCGTCGTACAAACTTTTCTGAAGCTCTTTGGCGATCTCAGTGTGGTCTTCAAAGGTCACGCTGGGGTTGCCAACACTCTGGGCGTATTCGTCTGCCAATGAACGCGCCTGATGCAAGTAATTTAAACTGGCGGCAAGTGGAGTGTTAACCTCATGGGCTAGACCTGCGGTCAATTGCCCAATGCTGGCAAGTTTTTCGCTCGAGATCAGTCGTTCACGGCTTTCTTCAAGTTCTTTGGTGCGGACTTCTATGCGTTCCTCGAGTTGGTTGTTGATGTTTAAAAGTTGCGCGGTCAGATTGCGGTTTTCGCGCAAGATCAGGATTTGACGTGCCAAAACAAGTGCGGTGATAATGGCGGCTGAAACGACACCAATGATGTCAGTCAAGTCCGAATCGAGATGAGATTGAATCAATGGTATGTAAATCACCACCGCAGCCACATACGGGGCATAAATGCTCAACCGTCCAAATGATGCCAGACTTTGATGGGTCAGGATACTCGAGGGTTGAGGGCTAAAACTGAGGTAAGTTCCAATACAAAAAATGCTCAGGCTGAGGATAAAGCCACTGTCGCTTAACGTGCCTTGTTGGTAGATTCCCAAGCTCCACTGCGCACCGATGATGGCATCAAACAAAACCAAAGTGCTGATTGCCAAACTCGCCAG
>JAYTKL010000125.1:0-3785 GCA_043730305.1 Deinococcales bacterium
CGAAACCCCACATTCGGACGGAACTTACGCGGCGCATTTTTGGCTGGCGCACAACGACCCCGAGTTTCCAAAAGACGGTTTTATGGCACAAGGTTTTGAAGGGCAAACAGTGGCAATCATTCCATCGCAAAAATTGGTGATCGTGCGGCTTGGATTGACACACGGCGACGCGGTTTATGACGATGCAGCATTCGTGAAAAGCGTTATTGCCGCACTCAAAAAATGAAACTCGAGTTGCCCGAATGAGTAAAATTCTGGTCACGGGCATGTCGGGCACAGGAAAATCCAGTGTCTTGCTCGAGTTGGCGCATCGCGGTCACAAGGTTGTGGACACGGATTCGGACGAATGGTGCGAATGGGTCAATGTTGACGGCGAACCCGACTGGGTTTGGCGCGAGGAACGAATGACAGCATTGTTAGCCTCTCACGCGAGCGGAATGCTTTTTGTGGCAGGTTGTAAATCCAATCAGGGAAAGTTTTACCCTCAGTTTGACGCGGTGGTGCTGCTCAGCGCCCCCAGCAAGGTCATCTTGAAACGCATCGAAACCCGAGACACCAACAATTACGGCAAGCACCCGCTCGAGCGCCAAAAGATTCTCGAGCATCTGGAATTTGTCGAGCCGTTGTTGCGTGCAACCGCCAGTTTTGAGATTGACGCCAGCAAACCCTTGCTCGAGGTTGCAGATGAACTTATTGCAATCGGGCAACTCGACACTCGAATTTGGTAAGGTGCTCGAGTTTGGTAGGGTGCGCCCCGCGCACCACGGGGTTTAACCGACGGTGCGCGGGGCGCACCCTACTACAGCTTTTTCTTTCTAACAACTGGCAACGCTCGAGATCATGTAATCTAAGGCATGGGTTACAAAAATATTTTTTCGCTATCAGGTAAAACCGCGCTGGTGGTCGGTGCAGCTTCGGGCATTGGTCGGGCTTCCAGTTTGGGACTGGCAGATTTCGGGGCGCATGTGATCGTGGCAGATCAGAACCTCGAGGGTCTGAGCAGTGTGGTGCAGGAAATCGAGGCGTCTGGCGGCACGGCGGAAGCTAGAGCGGTCAACCTCAACGATGCCTCGAGTATCAAGGCGTTGCTCGAGAGTTTTGACAAGCTCGAGGTTTTGGTTTGCACGCCTGCCATCAACGTTCGCAAACGCATTCTGGATTATTCGGATGAAGAATTTGACAAGGTTGTGGGTTTAAACCTGAAAGGGAATTTCAGGCTTTTGCGCGATGGTGGGCGCAAAATGGTCGAATCAGGTGGCGGCAGCATCATTGTCTTCTCGAGCATCCGCAGTTTGGTGGTCGAACCCGGGCAGGGCGTGTACGCGGCGACCAAAGCGGGGGTCTTGCAACTGGTCAAAACGCTGGCGGTCGAACTTGCCGACAAGGGCGTGCGGGTCAACGCCATTGGACCTGGGGTGGTCAACACGCCGCTGACCGCGCAAATCAAAAACAATCCTGACTGGTACAACGCTTACGCCAACAAAAGCGCCTTGGGGCGCTGGGCAGAGGTGGATGAAATGGTGGGTCCGGTCGTGTACCTTGCCAGCCAAGCCTCGAGTTACGTGACTGGAACAATTCATTTTGTGGACGGTGGTTGGACGGCGATTGATGGACGGTTTACGCCGCCGTTATAAATTAACCCCTCGTGCCTTGTCTGACCACGTTTTTGACATCTCGCACCTCGAGCAGCGCGTCTTTGATGAACTGGTACTCGTCTTGGTTGCGCACTTCAAAGCGCAAGTAAATGTGCGCTTCACTGCTGCTGGAAACGTTCGCCTCAACTTTTAAGGCGCTCTTTTTCAGGCGATCCAGTACGTCGAGCACATCTTTTAACAGTCCACTGCGGTCACTCGAGATCACATCAATGTCCACGGTTTGGCTGCCAAAGGCGCTGGCGTCCCAACTGGCATTGACCACGCGGTTGGGTTCTTCCAGTCGCCAACGGTTGATGGTCGGGCAGTCGTCGCGGTGAATCGTCACGCCGCGCCCTCGGGTGATGAAACCTGCGATGGCGTCGCCCTTGATTGGCTTGCAGCACTGGGCAAATTTGATCGGGGCGTTCATGCCCTCGACGTATACGCCGCTCGCCACAGGTTTTTTGGAAACTCGGGGGGCTGGCACGCTGGCAATGGGTTGTTCGGCTTCGGGTGCTAGCACTCGAGTCACCTGCACTGGACTCAGGCGGTTGGCGTGAAGATTAATATACAGATCGTCTGGGTTTCTCGAGCCGAGCAGTTTTTCGGCGGCATCCTCGAGGTTTTTGGTGCGCATCAGTTTACGGGCGGGCAAACCGCGTTTTTTCAGGTAACGGTCCAAAATCGTGTGACCCATTAGAAGCGCATCGGCGCGTTCTTGCATGCGGAAGAACTGACGGATTTTGGCTTTGGCACTGCGGGTTTTGGCAATGCTCATCCAGTCTTTGCTTGGACCTGGGCTACTGCGGTTGGTGATGATTTCGACGCGGTCGCCGTTGTCGAGGTCGGTGGAAAGTGGCACGATGTTGCCGTTGACTTTCGCGCCTATCGCGTGGTGTCCAATATTGGTGTGAATGTGATACGCCAAATCAATCGGCGTTGCGCCCTGCGGCAAACTGATTGTGTCGCCCTTTGGGGTAAAAACAAACACGCGCTGTCCCAGCAAATCTTGTTGCACCGCGTCAACAAAATCGCCCGCGTCTTTGATCTCGCTCGAGAGTGCCTCGAGACTGGAAATCCAGTTCATGCCCTTGCGCAGTTCGTCAAGTCCTTGCGAACGCTGCTCGAAACCCGTGCCGTCCTCGATGCCCTGCTTGTACAACCAGTGCGCGGCGACACCGTATTCGGCAACGCTGTGCATTCGGTTGGTGCGAATTTGCACTTCTATCGGTTGTCCCTCGAGCGAGATGACGGTGCTGTGCAGGCTTTGATAACCGTTGGGTTTTGGCACGGCAATATAATCTTTGAATCGCCCTGGAATCGGCGTCCAGATCGAGTGAATGATACCCAGCGTGTGATAGCAAACCCGTTTTTCTCGAGTGTCCTCGGCAAGCATTTTGGCACGTTCATGCTTTTCGCCTTGCGTCATCACGGGGTCGCTGGGGTCTGGCACAAAATCGAGTTCGGCTTCGGTCACAGCACGTGGCTCGAGGATCACGCGGATTGCCAGCAGGTCAAAAATTTGCTCGAGGTGTTTGGTGTCGCGGTGCATTTTGGTGTAAATCGAATACAAATGCTTGCTGCGCCCTGAAACATCAAACGAGATCAACCAACGCCCAAGTTCGCGGTCTGTCTCGAGGTTTTTTAAGAGGTCATTGATGGCGCGTTTGACGTAATCGTCACGCTCGGTTTGCTTCAAGCGAATTTGGGTTGCCAGTTCCTTGTAGGCTTCAGGCTCGAGGTACTGAAAACTTAAGTCCTCGAGTTCCCATTTGATCTGCCCAATACCCAAACGGTGCGCGAGTGGCGCGTAAATGTCACGGGTTTCTTTGGCGATGCGCACCTGTTTGTCAACACTCATGCTGTCCAGGGTGCGCATGTTGTGCAGACGGTCTGCCAGTTTGGCAATGATAATCCGCACGTCTTTGGTCATGGCAACCAAGAGCTGCCTCAAGTTCTCGGCTTGTTCATCCTCGAGCGCATCTTTGGCGCGTTTGGACAGCTTGCTGACTTTGGTTTCACCCTCGACAATGCGGGCGACCGATTTGCCAAACTCGCGTTCGACATCATCTAAGGTCGCACTGGTGTCCTCGACGGTATCGTGAAGCAGTCCCGCCAGAAGGGTGTCCACGTCTGGTTGCAAACCCGCCA
>JAYTKL010000126.1:0-4665 GCA_043730305.1 Deinococcales bacterium
GTCATGAACTTGGGTTACACCTCGAGCCAAGCCGTGAACGTGGTTGCCAGCGCTCAAGTCAAACCATTTATTGTCGGCGGTCAACCTGCGCCAGAGGGCGCGTATCCGTTTATGGCTTCACTGGTGTTTGCCACAGCAAGTAATCCATATTCTGGCGCATTTTGTGGCGGGTCGTTGATTGCTCCAAATTGGGTACTAACAGCAGCCCATTGTGGGGTGGTCGCCACTGCCAGCAACATTGACGTGGTGCTTGGTACAAACCGACTCGAGAATCCCGTTACCCGAATCCGCGCCGCCGAAATAATCGTCCACCCAAATTACACGCCAGGACCCGAAGATTATGACCTGGCACTGATTCGACTCTCAACCCGCGTGAATTTCCCAACGGTGCAACCACTTTTAAGTGCGCAAGGCAGTTTGAGCGCTGTAGGCATCAAAGCCACCGTGATTGGTTGGGGTGACTTGAACGATGATGGACGCAATTACCCAATTGATTTGCATGAGGCTGTAGTACCAATTTTTGATTCTGCCCAGTGCAATACCGATTACAGCGATGCCGAAAACCCAGAAAATAGCATCACACAACGAATGATTTGTGCCGGCTATGCTCAGGGCGGCATAGACGCTTGCCAAGGCGACTCTGGTGGACCGCTTCTGGTCTCGAGCGGGATTGCTGGTTTGTGGTTGCAAACAGGAATTGTCAGTTTTGGCAACGGTTGCGCCCTGGCAAATTATCCTGGCGTGTACACTCGAGTTTCAGAATTTAACGGTTTTCTCGAGGCGCAAATTGGGCGCGGACTGGCGAGCGAGCATGACATTTCTTTGCAAGCTGGGCAAACCCGAGAAGGTGTTTCGTTCGCGGTGCGTTAAATGTTATGCCCCGCGCTCGAGAATTCCAGCCCGTCGCAAGACCGCCCAGGTTTCGGCGTCACTGGCTTTGAGACTGAGTTGTGTGTGGCGAAACCCCAGGTTGCGGGTCAGGCTCGAGAGTCCCTCCAAGTGACGTTGCAGGCGTTCCAAGTATTTTTGACGCGCCGTTTCGTCAACCTCGAGTTGGCTGCTGGTTTCGGCGTCTTTGACACGCCACGCGCCTTTTGGTGGTGCGAGGTCGTCGGGGCTGAGGAGTTGAATAAAACTGAGGTCAAAACCCCGACTTGCCAGTTGCGAAAATCCAAGCCGAATGCCAGGCAGGGGTTCAAGACCATCGGAGAGCAACAACACCAAGCCTGGTTTCTCGAGCGCGAGGCGCGAGAGTCCCGTTTGCAAATCTGGAATTTCGCGGGTCAAGAACGTATCAAAACGTGCAAAACCTGCCAGAAAGCTCGAGGTTGACTTGGCTTTCTCGAGTTTGCTGCCCATGCTGGCGCTGGTATAGCCCATGCTGGCGCTGGTATCAATGACGCTGTACACCCTGGCGGCACGTTCGGAATGGTACACCTTGGAGAACAGCCTGCCCGTTCGGGCGTACACATTCCAATCGATGCGGCGCAACTCGTCACCTGGCTCGTAAGCCCTGAATTCGAGGAATTCCCCGCCCGAACCTGACAACCTCGAGCGGCGTTCGCCCAAACCTGGGGCGGCGGCTCGAGATGAGAGTCTGTAGCCTCGTAAAGTCATAAGGTTTAAGCCTTCACAGTGCACGATTCTTCGTTCACGACTTCACAGCCTCGAGAACGCGTTTCAAAACGTCACTTGGTCTGATGCCCTCGAGTTCGGCTTCAAAGCCCAAAATCAGCCTGTGATTGCTTGCCAGGGGCGCTGCCCGAAGCACATCTTCCCGAGACACAAAAGCCCTGGCGTTCATGAGCGCAAAGGCTCGAGCCAGACCGAGCAGCGCTTGCGCACCCCTGGGCGACAAACCGTAACGAACGTCTTTTTGGGCGTGGGTACTTTCGACCAGATTGACCACAAAATCCAGCATCGGTTGTGAGATCGGCACGGCACGAACGATTTCACGAAGCTCGAGCAACTCGCCGGCTTCGAGCGCACTTTGCGCCACGGGCAACTGCCCAGCCTCGAGCACTTTTTTTAGGGTTTCACTGTTCGGGCGCTTGACCTCGACTTTTGCCAGGAAACGATCCAATTGCGCCTCGGGTAACGGGTACGTGCCTTCCATCTCGAGCGGATTTTGCGTGGCAATCACAATAAACGGTTGCGGCAACTCGTAACGTTCGCCGCCCACCGTAATCGCGCCCTCTTGCATCGCCTCGAGCAGTGCCGATTGGGTTTTGGGCGTGGCGCGGTTGATCTCGTCCGCCAACAGCAACTGTGTGAACGCCGGACCGCGCTGAAAACGATAACTGAGCGCCCCGCCAGCGTTCTCGATGACTTGCGTACCCGTCACATCGGCGGGCATCAAATCTGGCGTGAATTGAATACGGCGGTACTCGAGGTTGGCAGCCCTGGCAAAATTTTGTGCCAACCAGGTTTTACCCAGTCCCGGCACACCCTCGAGAAGCGCATGACCGCCAGCCAGCGCCGTGGCAATCAAACCTTCAAGCACCTCGTCTTGACCGATCAACACCCGCTCGAGTGAATTTTTGAGGCGTTTGAATGCACCGTGAACCTGTTCAACTCCGTCAGCCATGCTCGAGGTTAGCATTGTTGGGGTTTATGGAGGGTGTCAGAAGTTTGACATGGCATTTTTTGCGTGACTGCCTAAAAACTCGAGCATCTTGAAGTGATTTTGGGAATCTCGGCTATTGTGGTGCTGGAGGGTTTAACTTGAAAAAATTATTATTGATTCTGGCAATCGCTTTGTTTGGCTCGGGCGCATTCGGGCAAGATTTTCATGTGGGCGGCAAACTTGCGCTTGATGCACCCCAATTTGTTGGGATTTTTGGGCGGATGGACTTCGGTGATCGTAGCGAACCTGGTTTTGGTCTGCGCTTCACGGCTGGTGGTTTCTATATATTCGTCGTGGGTGTCTTCAATGCAGAAGTCAACGGCTATTACAGATTTGCCCGTCAAACAAACGGCTTGGCGCTTACGTCGGTGGTGGAATCGGGGGGTTAAACGCGGTCGTATTGACGCCAGACGGCACAGCCATCAGTCCATTCTATTTATACTTGAATGCCTTGCTGGGTTACGAGATTCAACTCGGTGACGGTCTGCAATTTTATGTCGAAGTCAGACCAACATTCGCGCTATCCAATGGAATCAGCCCTTCAGTGCTTCCATTTTTTGGACTTGGTCTTTTGTTCGAGTTCTAAACTTAAACCAAGCACAACGTTCGAGTTTCTCGGCTTTTGGTCGGAACACTCGAGCGTTTTTACTTTTACCGCGTATGCTGACAACCATGAAGCGGTTGTTGATTTTGGCAGTCTTGATTTTTACTTTTTGCTCGAGCCAATCTTTCGCGCAGGGCATTAAATTTGGGGTGCGGCTCGGTTTGGGCATTCCCGACATCGTTGGCTTTTGGACTCGAGCCGACCTGAGCAACAGCTTTCAAGTGCGGGTTTTGATTTCCGGAATGCCGTTAATTGTGCTGAACGCCGTGTCGCTCGAGGCAGATTTGATCTTGAAAGCGGGCAATGGTTTTTACTTGGGGGCAGGTGGCGGCGTGCTGGTCTTGAACACCCCGTTCGGCTCGGCGTTTGGTTTTACGAAAGATGTCACTACGTTAGCATTTATTGACATCATGTTTGGTTACAACGTCCCCATCTCGAGGAACGCCTCGTTTTACGTCGAGGCGCGTCCGACGGTACTTTTGAACAGCCCACTGCCTTGGTTTATTTTTGTGGGTTTGGGCGTTGACTTTACGTTTTAACAGCCAAAAACCGCAGCAACGGCTCGAGCAACACCGCGATCCCAACCAAAACACTGATGCAGCTTGCCATCAACACTGCGCCAGCGGCAACATCTTTGGCGATTTTTGCCAGTGGGTGATAGGTCGGAGAACTCAAATCCACCAGCGCCTCAAGGGCGGTGTTGACCATCTCGAGCGTTAAAACCAGCGCGATCATGACCAGAATGCTGGCGAGGTTGACGCGCAACAACATTCCCAGCGCGATGGCGAGCGCACCGATCACCACCTCAACCCGAAAATTTCGTTGCGTGCGCCAAGCGTAGGCGATACCAGCCCAGGCGTAAACAAAACTGCGCCACCAACTGCGCTGGGCGGTGTGACGCGGTAAACCCTCGAGCTTCGGGCGGTTCATGGTTTTTGCCTCGAGTTGAAATCTGCCAAAATGACAACCGCTTGGCGTTCAGACTCATGAAACACGCCCCAGTCAGCTTCGGTTTGATGGTCAAACCCAAGCAGGTGCGTCAAACCGTGCGCGGCAAGCACCACGACCTCAGTCTCGAGCGAATGCCCTCTGGCGTCGGCTTGGGTTTGCGCGGTTGGAAGGCTGATGACAATATCGCCCAGCACAGCAGGAACAAACGGGTCGCCTGGTTCCCACTGCGGAAAACTGAGCACATCGGTGGTCGCGTCCTCGCCCCAAAACTCGAGTTTGAGCGCCCGAAGTTTTTCGTCGTCTGCCAAAATAATACAGACATCACCTTGCACCTTGTGATCCCGCATGAGACGGTTCATGACCGCGCGTAATCTTGGGCGCAACCCTGGTTTCACAGACGTTTGGGCAACAATCTCGAGCGCTGGCATTGATACGAGCTTAACAGTTGAAGCGCTTTCTGGGGAATTCTGAGTGGCGTCTCAGC
>JAYTKL010000127.1:0-6449 GCA_043730305.1 Deinococcales bacterium
GACTCGGGTGCTGGACGGCGCGAAAGGCGTGCCATTGTACGCCGGTGGCGTTCCCGCCCGTTGGTTGTGGCGCGAGATTGCCACCCACGCCTGGAGCACAGGCGAACCAGGGCTTATTTTCAACGACCGAATCAACGAGTTTAGTGCGCTCAAAAACCTTGGTGAGCGCTATCAGATCAAAAGTACAAATCCTTGCGGCGAGATTCCGCTGACTGTGGGCGAACCGTGTGATTTGGGTGCAATCAACCTCGCGGCATACGTCGAAAAAGGCACGTTCAACTTCAAAAAATTCCGTTCCGACGTGCGCGACTGCACCCGCTTCCTCGACGACGTGCTCGAGGTCAACAAGTTCGCACTTCCAGACAACCGCATTGCCAGCCAGGACTTGCGCCGCCTCGGGCTTGGCGTGATGGGACTTGCGGATGCCCTGATTTTGATGGGCTTGCGTTACGACCGCCAGGACGGGCGTGACATGATTGACCAGATCATGAGCACCATGCGCGAGGAAGCCGTGCGCGAATCCGAAAACCTGGGACTCGAGCGCGGCGTTTACCCCGTGTTCGAGCGGTATCAAGACAAAATCCCTCACGCGCCGCGCCGTAACGTCGCCGTTTTAACGGTTGCGCCAACGGGCACGACCAGTATGCTCATGGGAGTCTCGAGCGGCATCGAACCCGTGTTTTCGCCGTTCATCTGGCGCAAGATCGGCAGCGATTACAAAGCCCTGATCGCACCGCTGTTTCAAGAACTGCTCGAGCAATTCTCGGCACACCCGCAATACGCCCGCGACGGACGCTGGGACTGGGACAAAGTCACCGAGGCACTGGGCGGCAACCACGGCTCTTGCGTCGGACTCGATTTTGTACCGCAAGCGGTGCAAGACGTGTTCGTTTGCGCCCACGACATTGCACCGCTCGACCATGTGCGGATGCAGGGCACGGTGCAAAAAGCCTTTGACCGCGAAGGTTACGCCGCGAACAGCCTATCAAAAACCATCAACCTGCCCAACAGCGCCACCGTCGAAGAAATTGAAGCCGCGTATCTCGAGGCGTACAAAACGGGATGTAAAGGCATCACCGTGTACCGCGACGGCAGCCGTCAATTCCAGGTTTTAAGCGTCAGCAAAGACGAGAAGAAAGAAGAGGTCAAAGAAGCCAAGCCGCCGCTCGCGCCAGAACTGACCGAATCGGGCGACAACCATACTTGGCAAGCCAGCCCCAAATTTCAACCAGGCAAACCGATTCTCGAGCGTCCAACACGCTTGACAGGCGTGACCGACATGGTGAAACTGACCGATCTGGGCGCGGGGTCAAAGCGCACGTTTCTGATTACCACCAACACGCTCGAGGGCAAACCGATGGAAGTCGTGGTCGTCTCGGGACGCGCAGGAGACGAGGCGAACGCCGATTCCGAAGCTTTGGGGCGCGTGGTCAGCATTGCGCTGCAATACGGCGTGCCAGCCGAAGCGATTCAGAAAACCTTGCGCGGCATCAACGGCGGGTTGTACGGCAGTTACAACGGGCGACTGGTGGCAAGCAAAGCCGACCTGATTGCGGTGGCGCTCGAGAGTACCAGCAGCACAGGCGGGTTTAAACCAGCCGAGCAACCACTGCTCTACCCGATTCTGGAAGGCGCAGCACCAGAAAACTCGAGCGACACACCACTTTTCAGGAATCTGAAAGCAGTGGAGATGAAAGGCGACAAATGCCCGAGTTGCTCGAGTCCGAACTTGGTTAGGGAAGAGGGATGTTTGAAATGCCAGAGTTGCGGGTATTCAAAGTGCGGGTAAGAAATGAGTTGAAATAAACTTATGGCTGTTGAACGCATTTTGATGCTTGTAAAAACCTACCCAAGTCCAAGCGGAAAATACGGTGAGATTGTTTGTACGGCAGGCATCAACATCGATACACTCGAGTGGCGACGTGTTTTCCCATACCCTTTTCGCACTGTGGACGAAGATGTGCGTTTTGATAAATGGGATGTGGTTGAAATGCCACTCGAGCGTACCAACAATGACAAATGCCCAGAATCTCGGCGCTTAACTGATGTGAATGCAATTCGGGTACTTGAGCATATTGCTGTGGGTGACAACTTCTGGACACCTCGAGCACCTTACTTTGGAGTTGGTCTTGCCAAAAGTGTTGATGAGGTTTTGCAGCAAATGCTTTCAGAAGACCGTCAAACTTGGGGACCAACCATTCGTATCGTTCGCGCCAAACCAGGAACGGCACGTTTGATTGGCGAACCACAAGAAGCCACTTGGGATGCCGAACAACAAGCGAAACTCAACCGCGCTAAAGAAAACCTCGAGCAAGATATGTTTGCCGATCCAGAATTGGTGAAGCATTTCAGAACCCTCGAGCGTCCACCATTTTCTCTGCGTCTCGAGTTCCAAGATTTGCTTGGCAAAACGCATTCTTTATTGTTGATGGATTGGGAATTTCCACGTCTACTGCTACGCGAATTGAAAAGCAAAGGCTCTAAAGAAGCAGCTTTGGAAAATGTTCGTTTCAAGGTGGAACAGCAGATATTTGCAGCACACCGTGAACCACATCTAATTTTAGGTGGGATCAATCACGGTTACATGCAACGTCAAATTGGAATCATTGGGCATTTCAGCCCACAGGCACGAAATCAAGATTCGTTTTTCGGGACGTGATATGCGTAATAGCATTCACAAGACCAGTCTCTTTTAATCTGTCAGTGATCAAAGATCGGTGGCATTCTAATGGGTTTGCCTCGAAGCACAAGAGTACAATACTTTCTGTTCTTGCAAGCTCACTCAGTGTCTCGAGTGCTTGGGTTTGCGTATCAAGGTAAGCTTCATAACTTTTGCAATACGCAACCCAATCCATAGTCTCCTTGTAGGCGATACGAACAGGCTTAGGCGCTCCTAGTACCCTATGATGCTCATAGGCGATTTCAACAGCCTCGAGTGCATTCTTGAGCGGGGTTTTAGAGAACCCTCGCTTCATGCTAAATGCGTGTTCTCGGACATCAATCAAACGAGTAATACCTCGAGCGTGCAAGGTGTCCAAAAACTCACCAAGATTGATGCCTTCGTATCCGATGGTGAATATGTTCACGTTGCTTAATGTACCCAATAAACGCTATATGAGCAAATTTCTGAAAAATCTGTACCTCGCAAATTCTTGGTCTACAATACAGACCAAGAGGTGATCGAAGTATGGACATAACCCAAGCTCAAAAAGCAATTCTCGAGGTGCTCAACAGCATCACGCCACACAATGCCAGAAGCGGTCAACTCGAGTATCAACTTGTGACCGACAAGGAAAACCATCATTACCAATTGCTGGTCAGTGGCTGGCAGCAACACAAACGCGTGCATGGCATTGTGGTGCAAATGGATATTCGTGACGGTCTGATTTGGGTTCAGGAAGACGGCACTGATTTTGGTGTGGCAAACGAACTGATGCGTCTTGGCATTCCAGAACATAAGATTGTGTTGGCGTACATGATGAAAAACCAAACGCAGAATCTCGAGTTTGCAAGGCATTACAGCGCCTTGCACAATGTTTGACGCGAAGCGATTCCGCCCGCCAGGTGCGTCTTGGAATCAAGAAGCGTCGAACATTGGCGACCAGAGGGAGTGGCGACAGACAGCGATTTTCATAGAAGTGAGAGCGCGAAGCGCGTCAACGAATATGAAAATCGCTGTAAATTCAGAGCAAGAGGTGAACAACAGCATGGCTCTGAAAAAACTCCAAAAAGCGATTCATCAGGTTTTTAATGTGCTGAAAGCCAAGCAAGTGCTGCTGCCAACAGGTATCGAACGCCAGTTTTTACTTGACGACCAAAACGGGCATTACCAACTTCAAAACATCGGTTGGCAAAACTCGAGATACACCCACAGCACTTTGGTTCATGTGGACATCAAAAACGATTTTGTCTGGGTGCAAGTGGACAATCCGAGCGCGAGCATTTCTGAGATTGCGCTCGAGGTTGGGTTTCAATCGCTCAGTACGTTTAACGCGAATTTCAAACGTTTCATAGGAACATCACCGCTCGAGTACCGTCGGGCGCGATCAGGCACAGAATTGAGGGCGGCATGAAATTACTGTTTGACACGATCCAAACACCAATTGGACAAGTTATTTTGGTGGTTGAAAACCAGAATTTATGCTTCGTGGATTTTGAAGGCAACGAAGCTCGTATGAAGCAACTGCTCGAGAAACGTTTTGGAAGGTATGTTCTCGAGCAAACCAATAATCCGTTCGGTTACAGCAGCAAACTCGAGGCGTATTTCTCAGGAGATTTGAGCGCAGTGGACGACATTCCCGTTTCGACTGGCGGCACGAAATTTCAGCAAAAAGTTTGGCTCGAGTTGCGAGAAATTCGGGCGGGCGAAACCCGTTCTTACGGCGCGATGGCAGCCAAACTTGGGCAACCAACTGCTTCTCGAGCCGTGGGCATGACGAACGGTTTGAACCCAGTTTCAATTGTTCTGCCCTGCCACCGCGTGATTGGCGCTTCAGGAACACTGACTGGTTACGCTGGAGGCTTGGAACGCAAGAAATGGTTGCTCGAGCATGAAGGGGTCAAGTTGCAAAAACCTGCAATCCTCGAGAAACCTAATCAAGTTGCCTTGTTCTGAACTCGAGATCAAGGTTCTCCCTTACATTTCAAAGGAGTTTTAATGCGTGTTGTTGATCTTCAACGCTTGTTCTTGCTGGCTGCCATTTGGGGTGCAAGTTTTATTTTCTTCCGAATTATTGCCCCTGTTCTGGGCGCAATTTGGACGGCAGAGTTTCGTACTTTAATCGCAGGAATGGCACTGATTGGATTCGCACTTTTTACCAGTGCCAAGCTCGAGATTCGGCAGCGTTGGAAATGGTATTTCGTGGTTGGCGTGCTCAATTCGGGCATTCCATTTGCTTTGATTGCATTTGCCGAATTGCACCTTTCTGCCTCGCTTGCCGCAATTCTGAACGCCACCAGTCCACTCTGGAGCGCCTTGGTTGGCGCGTTATTCTTTTCTGAAGCCTTCAATACCAAAAAAGGCATTGGCTTGATTCTGGGCATTGCTGGGGTGGTCGTGCTGGTCGGTTGGTCGCCACTCGAGCCAGGATTGCAAACCACACTTAGCATTGCTGCCATGCTCGGCGCAACGCTGTGTTACGGCATTGCCGCAAATTTAACCAAACGCAATCTGAAAGGCGCTCCACCTCTCGGCTCAAGCGTCGGTTCGCAACTCGCCTCGAGTTTGGCATTGTTGTTCTTGATGCCTTTTGACTTACCTCGAGCCGCCCCGAATTTGACGGTGCTGCTCTCATTGATTGCCTTGGCGGTGATCTGTACCGCTGTCGCCTACATTTTGTACTTTCGTTTGATTGCCGACCTTGGTGCGACCAAAGCCTTAACGGTCACGTTTCTTGTCCCAATTTTTGGCACGATCTGGGCTGCCATTTTCTTACACGAACCCATCAGGCTCGAGAAAATACTGGCGTGCGCGATTATTTTGACGGGTGCAAGTTTGGTGACGGGCATGAATTTAAAAAGTTTTACGGCAACTCAAGCAACCTGAATCAAAACTTCCACCTCGAGCCTCAACAAAATTGACAAAGCCATCACTTGCCACTAGGCTTAATTCATGAATATTGCCCTTGCGCCAGAATTACAAACTTGGGTTGAAAGTCGTGTGCAAAGCGGTTTTTACTCATCTTCAACCGATGTGATTCAAGAAGCGTTGCGTTTGATGGTGCGACTCGAGCAAAGTCAAACTGCGAAACTCGAGGAGTTAAAAGCTTTGATTGACCTTGGGTTAGAAAGTGCTGAGTCTGGACGGGTGAATGTGGTCAATGACGAACTGATAACAGAAATCAAGCAATTGGCTCGTCAACGCAACACCCTATTTTAAGGTCTGACCGTCACCCGATCATTGCTGGTCTTGACCTCGAGTTCTGCCATACCGAACCCATTGTTGCGTCTGGCTTCAAAAGTTTGATCCTCGAGCTTTAAGTCAAAACCTGGCAGGTTCACATCTATTTTTGAATTGCTGGTGCTGCCGTAAATCAAAAATCCTGACGGTGCGTTTAAGCCTGATAATTGCACGTTGCCGTTGCTGGTGAACAAACTGCTTTTAGAATTGTTGGCAAAATTTACTCGCTCGAGGGTCACGCTGGCGTTGCTGGTCTCGAGTTTTAATTCAGTATCGTTTGCGTTTGTAATCCGAATGCTGCCGTTGGAAGTTCTGGCATTGACCTTACCTGCAATTCGCTCGAGGCTAATCACATCATTGCTCGTCTCGAGTTTGAGGTTGCTATTTCCAGTGTCTTTGACGTTGATGCTGGCATTGGAAGTGCTGGCTTCAAGGTTTTTGATTGCTCCGACCACATCAATCACACCGTTCGAGGTTTTCAAACTCAACTCGAGGTTGGCAGGCACACTTAAGGTCAAATTGATTCCAGAATTCCAGGCAAAAAACGGTT
>JAYTKL010000128.1:0-12797 GCA_043730305.1 Deinococcales bacterium
TTGCTGCTCAGGCGCTTGCCTCGGGCAATGTGTTGCTCGAGGGTCTCACCTTTGGCGTAATCCATGGCAATGTACGCGGTGTTGTTCTCCATAATTTGCGCAATGATGGCGGTGGCGCTCGAGTGCTCGATTTTGCTCAGAATCTCGGCTTCGCGGTTGAAATGCTCGAGCACGTTTTGAAACTCGGGGTGTTTCCCCTGGTTGGCAATCACGTTTAAGCCGTCTCGAGTGACCAGACCATCTGGAAAGCATTCTTTTAACGCCACATATTTTTTGGTCTGCACGTCAAACGCCAGGTACGTGATGCCGAAACCGCCCCTGGCGATTTCGTTCAAAACCCTAAATTGTCCATCTGCCAGTGCTGTGTTGGCTGGCAATGCCGAAATCGGGTCGCGCGTCTCGAGTGAAACGTTGACGAGGCTCGAGCCGCACGTGGGGCAAATGCTGGCATGATCGGGGAGGCTCGAGTTGCAGGCAGCGCAGGAATCGGGTGTCAGCATGGTCTCAACGGACTGGTTACGCGAGAAGTGCCACTCGAGTTCCCGAATCAGTGTAAGGGTTTGGATTCTTGCTGTCCAACATTTGCACCTGCACACTCAACCTGGATTATGCTGTGATGCGTTTCAAGAACCTGGAGGCTGTATGCGTTTAGAAGGCAAAGTGGCATTGATTACGGGCGCGGCGAGCGGAATCGGTAAAGAATCCGCGTTGTTGTTCGCCAAAGAGGGCGCGAAAATCGTGGTGGTTGACCTCAATGAAGCCCCAGGGCAGGCGGTGGTTGCCAGCATCCTCGAGCTTGGGGGCGAGGCGGTATTTGCCAAAGCCGACATTTCCAAGGCGGTGGACGCCAAAAACATGGTGCAGGTCGCCGAGGATTCGTTCGGCAAGCTCGACATCATGTTCAACAACGCTGGCATCAGTCACGGACAAGACGATGACGCGGTCAACACCGAAGAGGACGTTTGGGATTTAACGTTTGCGATCAACGTCAAGGGCGTGTTTTTCGGTTGCAAGTACGGCATTCCTGCCATGCGTCGCAACGGTGGCGGCAGCATCATCAACACGGCGTCGTTCGTGGCGATTCTGGGCGCGGCAACCCCGCAACTGGCGTACACCTCGAGCAAGGGTGCGGTGCTTTCAATGACCCGAGAACTCGCGGCGATTCATGCGCGTGAGGGGATTCGGGTCAATGCGCTCTGCCCAGGTCCACTGCGCACTGAATTGTTAATGAAATACCTGGACACCGACGAGAAGCGCAACCGCCGTTTGGTGCATATTCCAATGGGGCGTTTCGGCGAGGCACATGAAATGGCAAAAGCTGCCTTGTTCCTGGCGTCGGATGACTCGAGCTTCACCACGGGCGCGACCTTCCTTGCGGATGGTGGCATCACCAGCGCCTACACGACCCCGCTTTAAGCTTTTGGAGGAATCATGCGAAACTCGAGTTTGATGGCTGTGTTGATGGTTGGCTTTTTGGCGTTGACCAATCTTGCGCTGGCGAAACCTGTAATGGATTTTCAGCACGAATCGGTGTTTAAGTCATCATTTTGTCGCGATCATGGCTGTAAGTTTATCAACTCGAGCTTTGACCGCTCCAAAGGCATTGATTTTGAGCAGTATCTGTATCAAATCGAAAGCGGTTTGTACGTTGTCGCGGCACGTCACCCAGCCGAAAATCCTAAAATCAATCGTTACGATCGTGTCACTTCAGTTTCGCTGATTGCTCGAGCCACACCAAAAAACTTGAAGAAACTCGAGGCGTTTTTGCCCAAATTTATTGGTGAAACTGCTGTTGGTCATCGAATTGACTTTCAATACAATTTTAAACAAAAATGCGCTCGAGCTGTCGAAAAATCTTATCGCGGCGATGGTTTTCTCGAGGTGATGACTGTGGGTCAAAAAACCTTGACCATTGCCTGTGTGCCTCGAGCGTTCAACATGCTTTCGATCACGTTGTACTGGGGTGGGATTGGCGATTGGATTGACCATTCATTTGGGTTCAATTGCTCGAATCCAGATTTGAAAGGTCTGCCCGCTTGCCCGTGGTTTTCTTCGACCATTCCAAGGAGGATATTTTGAGTTCTATTATTGTTCTCGAGCCTGCCACCGAGCAGGTTCTTGCCACGCTGCCCGAAGCTGGAATTCTCGAGGTTGACGCGGTTGTGCAAAAAGCCAAACGCGCCTTCCCAAAATGGCGTGCCGTTGCTCCAGCAGACCGTGCAAATTTACTGCGAAAACTGGGAGATGCCATCGATTCCAAACTCGAGTTTTTGGCGAATCTTGAGGCGCGAAATGCAGGCAAACCGATTGGTGGGGCGCGTTGGGAGATTGGCAGCGTCGCGCAGGTGTTCAGGTATTACGCTGGGGCTGTCGAACGTCACATGGGGCAGACGATTCCGGTCGCGGGTGGCGTGGGCATGACCTTCTTTGAGCCTATTGGCGTGGTCGGCATGATTACGCCCTGGAATTACCCGCTGTTTCTGGCGAGTTGGAAGATTGCGCCAGCCCTCGCTGCAGGCAACTGTTGTGTGCTCAAACCTGCCGAACTGACCCCGCTCACCGCCATCGAACTCGAGAAAATCGCGCTCGAGGTTGGATTCCCAGAGGGCGTTCTGAACGTTGTGGTGGGTCTGGGACACGTTGCGGGTCGGGCGCTGGTCGATCACCCCGACGTTTCCAAAATTGCCTTCACGGGCAGTACCGCCGTAGGACGGGACATTGCCACCCGAGCAGCAGCGAACATCAAACGCGTGACGCTCGAGCTTGGCGGTAAAAGTGCTTGTATCGTTTTCGCGGATGCCGACATTGAAAAAGCCGCAAGGAGCATTCCAGGCGCGGTGTTCGACAACGCGGGTCAAGATTGCTGCTGCCGTTCGCGTTTGTTGGTGCAAAAAAACGTGCTCGATCAATTCTTGGGACACCTCGAGACTGCCATGAAAAGCTGGAAAACCGGCGACCCATTTGCGGAAGGTGTGGACATGGGTCCCGTCATCTCGAGCAAACAGCGCGAACGCGTGACCGAGCTTGTCAATTCCTCGAGCGTCCTGTTGCAAGGCACTGCGCCGACTGGTGCGGGATTCTGGTTTCCACCAACCGTTCTAGGTCCAGTCGCGCCAACAGACCGTGTGGCGCAAGAAGAAATTTTTGGACCCGTCACGGCAATTATTCCCTTCGAGACCGAAAGCGAAGCCGTCGAACTCGCCAACAGCACGATTTACGGTTTGTCGGGCAGCATTTGGACGCAGGACGGCGCGAAAGCCTTCCGTGTCGCTCGAGCCGTCGAATCGGGCGTACTTTCGATCAATTCAAACTCGAGCGTGCGTTACACCGCGCCGTTTGGCGGCATGAAACAAAGTGGTTACGGGCGCGAACTTGGACCGAACGCGCTCGAGGCGTATTCCGAAGTCAAAATGGTGTATTACCGCACCGATGATTGAACGCAGATGATTGAACCTTTCCTCGAGCAAGTTGAATTTGACACGGTTGGTCTGAAATTTCATTCAGAGACAAGGCGTGTTTTGAAGGTCTGGACGAATGAGGACGCCGATGTGGTCACACTCAATTTGTTTCTGACCGCGCCCGATATTCGCGTGCCACTCTCGAATCTCGAGGGTTTGCGCGAGATGTACCGAGAGCAGGTCACGGCAGCAAAAGGTGGTTTGATTGAAGTCGGCACGCTCGAGGTGTCGGGCATCCCGAGCATCAAAACGATTTTTAAGCTGCCGCAAAAAATGGCTGGCGTGGCATACGTCGCCGCAATCACGATTCCGTTCAAAGATTTCAGTTTTGTTCTGAAAATCACCTGTCAAGAGCGCGGTTTTGGCGGAACTCGAGAAACCAGAATTCTAGCGCAACGACGGTTGGCATTGCTCGAGAAAGGGGAGACTCGAGACGTGATGGACGGCTGGAATAGCGACCCTTATGACCCGAATTTCAAATCCGAATTGCTGATGACTTTTGCCGAGAATCAGATTTTTGATGCCGATTTTCCAGATCATCCAATCTCTCGAGCACGGTTTTGGACTGGGGAATTTGAGAAAACACTGAAGCTCGAGAAAAGTGTGCTCATCTTTGAACCGTTCGAGCGACGCAAGAAAAAACTTTTTGGGTTGTTTTAAAGCTTCAACCAATTGCCGTTCCAATCAAAAAACTCGAGTGCGGCAAAACGTTTTTTGTAATCGTAAACCGAAGGCTCGAGGGTCGCGTAACCAGGGTAATAAAAGGTTTTGCCCAGTGCAATTGAATGCTGGATGCTGCACAAAATCAGGTAAACGCCAAGGCTATGCTTGGATTCAGACGGGTCGTAAATCGAGTAGATGCTCGAGGTGGAAGTTGCGCCAATGTCAAGAAACGTTGCGGCGATCAAACGTCCATCTTTAAAAAGCAGCAATTCTTTGGTTTGGCACGGCACGGTTGCCGGTTGAAATCCCAAAAACGAGTACAGCGACTCGGGAACATTTTCGCTAAACCGCTGTGTATGAAGTGCGAACAATTCGAGCTTTTGACGGTCAACAATTGCATCTTGAATCCTTAACTCGAGTCTCGAGTTTCGTTTCATGACCCGTGTTTGACTGGTGCTGAGCAGAAAATTCTTGAGTCGCATTCGAAGCGGCGTGACCGTTTTGAAGCCTCGAGCTTCAGACATTTTGGAATACCGAAAAAAGTACGAGCCAAAATGCCGCCAACCATCCGCCCAACAGCGATCCATCAGTTCGGGACTGGCAAGCTCAAGTTCTCCCGCTTGGTTGATGTCTGGAATCATAAGGTTTGAAGAATGGTTCGAGCCTCTAAATTTTCATCCCAAGGCAAAACGTCCAAGCCACGCTCGAGGGTGCGTTCGTGTCCTTTGCCAGCCAGCAAAACCGTGTCACCTGGTTTGGCTTGCGAAATTGCCAAGCGAATGGCGGTACGGCGGTCTGGCTCGAGCACAAAATTGCCATGGTGAACTCGGGCTTCAGTTGCCATTGTCTCGAGAATATCTGTTAACGATTCGGTGCGGTGATCTTCTTCGGTAAACACTGTAAAATCTGCGTTCAAAGCGGCGGCTCGAGCGATGCCAGTGCGCCGTGAAATATCGCGCTCGCCAGCCGCGCCAACGACCAGAATCATTTTGCCCGTGGTCGTGGATCGCATTGTCTCGAGGGCGGCGGTCAGGCTGGCTTCGGTGTGGGCAAAATCGTTGATGACCCGAAACGGTTTGGTTTGCAGCATTTGCATCCTGCCTGGAACACCTGGGAAAGACTCGAGTCCAGCTTTGAGCTGCGCCAAGTTCAAACCCATTTTAGCGCCGATTGCCATTGCCGCCAGCGCGTTTGTCCCGTTGAAAATCCCGATCATTGGCACTCGAGTTTCAAAATTTCCGAGCGGTGATTGAATGCGCATCTCGAGTCCGTCAGGGGTTTCTCGAGCGTCCAGAATTTCCCAATCGCCGTGATGACCGTAACTCCAATGTGGCATCTCGAATTGCGGATAGGTGTCATCGTCGCGGTTTAAAACCCCGAATTTGGAATGCTCGAGGAGTTTGCGTTTTGCAAGAAAATAATTTTCGGCAGTGCCGTGCAAGTCCAAATGGTCATCGGCAATAAAGTTCACCCAACCGCCGACAGAAAATTCCAGACCTCGCACACGCTCAAGCTCCAAGGCGTGACTCGAGATTTCCAGCACGGCATGTGTGCAGCCCGCCTGGACAAATTTTGCCAGCAGTTCTTGCACGGCGGGGGCTTCTGGCGTGGTGAAATGCCCTGGCAGAAATTCTTCAACACCGTTGTACCGAATGCCAACCGTCGAAATGCGTCCGACCTTCAAACCCGAATGCTCGAGAATATGATGCGCTAAAACCGTGGTCGTGGTTTTGCCTTTGCTGCCCGTAATGCCAATCAACTCGAGTTTGCGCCCTGGAAAGCCCCAGAATGCCGCAGAAAGGTCTGCAACCGCTTGCCGATCATTTGGGACACGCAAGTATGGAATCTCGAGCGCAATGCCCTCACGCGTCCCCACAACCGCCACAGCGCCATTCGCCAAGGCTTTGGGAATAAAATCGTGACCATCGAGTGGAGGACGGCTTGGAAGTGGCACACCCTGCACCGCAACAAACAAAAACCCAGGTTTGACCGCTCGAGAATCCAAAGTGACCCCTGTGATTTCAGGATCAACCTCGAGCGCATCATGCGGGATTTTGGCGAGTTTGAGAAGTTCGGAGAGTTTCATTGACCCCAGCTTAACGCGTCCCTTCCAAAATCGGCACGTCCAAACCATGCGCCTCGAGCTGCCCACAAATCCAGCCAAAGGCGTACCTGTCCTCAATAAAATCCAGCTCGTCACCGGGCACAACAATCACGGGCGACAAGCTGTAATCCCGAATAAAAATTTCGTACAGATCATTCAGATTCTCGAGGTACGAATCTGGGATGGCTTGCTCGTAATCGCGTCCGCGTTTGGCAATTCGGCGTTTCAAAGTCTCGAGGTTACAGCGTATGAAAACCGTCAAGTTCGGCACGCGCAGCGCAGGCGAAATGCCCTCGTACAATGCGCGGTAGGTCGCCCAATCTCGAGCGTCCAAATGACCTTGATTCTTGAGGTTCTGCGCAAAAATGGCGGCATCTTCAAACACGGTTCGGTCTTGAATCACTCGAGAACCCGCATTGACATCGCGTAAATGCTGTTCGAGGCGTTTTGCCAAGAAAAACACTTGCGAATGAAAAGCGTAACGCCCCATGTCGCGGTAAAAATCTTCCAAATACGGGTTTTCGTCCACGGCTTCAAACACAGGCGTTAACGCATAACGGCTGGCAAGAAGTTTGGTCAAACTCGACTTCCCAGAACCAATATTTCCAGCAATTGCCAAGTACATTTAAGCCCTCGCCTGTTCGAGCAACACGCTGGATTTCAAACCCGATTTTGAATTCTCGAGCACCGCATCAATCACTTGCCGACGGTGCTCGAGGTTGCCGACGTAATCAAACTTACCTGCTTGCACCACCAGCAAGTTGCCAGGGTACTCGAGGAAATACTGATCGTAATGCTGGTTGAGGTTGTGCAGGTATTCGGGATCAATTGAACGCTCGAAATCACGCCCTCGTTTGGCAATCCGCTCGAGAAGCACAGGCACGTCGGCACGTAGGTACACGGTCAAGTCAGGCTGGCGCAATTGCGGTGAAAGGTGAGAGTACAAATCTTTGTACAAAGCGAACTCGGCGTCTTTTAAGTTCATGCTGGCAAAAATAAAATCTTTATCGAACATGTAATCACTGACCACCCCTGCATCAAACAAACTTTCCTGCACCAAGGATGAGAGCTGCTTGAACCTTGAAAGCAAGAAAAACACTTGCACGTTAAAACCAAAACGTTCCGCATCCTGATAAAAATCAGCCAGGAACGGGTTTTCTTCCACAACCTCGAGATTGAGCCTCGAGTTGGTGACTTCAGACAAGATTTTGCAAAGCGAGGTCTTGCCAACCCCGATAGGACCTTCGACAACGATGTACACATTTCCTCCGCTCGAGCCGTCAAACTTGTTTGCAATTGTAACGTTTAAAACTCGAGAAACCAAGAAATCAAGAATTGTGCATAGACTAAAACCATGCAACTCATTTTCATTTACGGCGAGCCCGCCCGTAAGGTGCGTCTTGGGATCAAGAAGCGATCCAGGCACTGGCAAATTGACCGTCGCTCGAGAATTGCAAAAATTGACAGGCTTTAAACTTTTTCACAACCATTTGACCGCAGATTTAGCCTCGAGTGTCTTCGGTTACGACAACCCGGATTATTTTGATTACGTGCGAAGTTTGCGACTTGAAGCCTTTGAACGCGCTGCAAACGCGAACATCAGTTTGATCTTCACATTTTGGTACTCGAGCATTTCTCAACCAAGCGTTGAACTGTACAAACACGCGATTGAATCTCGAGGGGGCAAGGTCTTGTTCGTGAGGCTTCACTGCCGCCCAGAAATTCTTGAAGAGCGTGTGGTCTGCGAATCACGGCAAAACTGGAAAATCTCGAGCGTGACAGATTTACGTTTGGCACTCGAGAATACCGGTGATGTGATTCTTGGCACGCATCTCGAGATTGAGAATTCGGATTTAAGTCCTGAAGTGGTGGCAGCATTGATTCTTGAAAAGCTGGGACTGACCAACACTTTGCGACTCGAGGCTTTGTAGAATAGTTTATGCAGCCTCGCTTGCGAATGCTTGGTACACCCAAACTCGAGCATCTTGGAACGGTCACGGATTTGTCTTCAGATCGTCCGTTGTCGCTGGCGTTTTACTTGCTGGTTCGTGGCGATTGGGTGCGCCGTGTTGAACTGGCGTATTTGTACTACCCAGACAGCGACGAATCAATGGCGTTTAGCAACTTACGCAAGCTCATTCACCGTCTTAAACAGCAGCCGTGGGCGGCTTCACTCGAGAGCGATCAAACACGGTTGCGATTGTTGCTGCCAACCGATGTTCAAGATTTTCGAGATGCGCTGAATCAAAAAAATTATGCTCGAGCACTCGAATGTTACGACGGTACTTTTCTCGAGAATGTCAGCTTTCCAGATTTGGTTGGGTTTGAAGCCTGGTTGGAACTCGAGCGTCAAGATTTGTTTCGGGCTTGGCGTTTTGCGGTGCTCGAACACGCCCGAAGTCTTGCAGAACGTCAAGTTTTTGCCAAAGCCGAGTCGTGGTTGTCGCGGGTCTTGACGTTTGATCCGCTAGACGAGGAAGTGTTGCAAGCGCAATTGCGGGTGTTGCTGTCCGCAGGTGAACGCCATCGGGCGCTCGAGGTGTTTGAACAGTTTAAACTCAGGCTCAAACGAGAATTGGACAGCCTGCCGCTTGCACTGACAAAAGACATCTTGGATGATGCCCAAAGCAGTGAAGTGAAAAGCGAACTGAAAGCGGCACTTCGCCACAACCTGCCCACACCGACCACGCGGTTTGTTGGTCGTCTACACGAATTGGCACAGTTCTCGGCGTATATCAACAATTTAAATTGCCGTTTGCTGACCGTGGTTGGTTTGGGTGGCATGGGCAAAACCCGTTTGGTACTCGAGGGTTTAACCGCGCACGTCGAGGATTTCCAAGACGGTGTTTGGTTCGTGCCTTTGGTGGGCGTCGATTCGCTCGAGTTGATGATCTCGAGCATTGCCGCAGTGTTGAGTTTGACGTTCTCTGGCTCGAGTTCGACTCGGGAGCAGTTGTTTCAATTTTTGTTCGACAAGCGTTTGGTGTTGTTTTTAGACAATTTTGAACAACTCAAAGCGCACAGTTTTTTCTTGGAAGACTTGCTCTCCAAGGTGGCAGGCGTTCAACTTGTTGTGACATCCAGGGTGGTTTTGGAACTTGGCAGCGAATGGCTGTTTGATCTGGTGGGTTTGACTTTTCCGCCTTTGGAAACCCAGGACTTGACCGAGACTCAAATCAGAAGTTTTGATGCCCTTCAATTGTTTATCGGTCATGCCGAACGCTTGTCAAACTCGTTTATCACCGATGCCAATACACTTCAAGCCATTGCTCGGTTATGCCATAACGTACAAGGAATGCCTTTGGCGCTCGAGTTGGCAGTCGTTTGGACTCGAAGTATTGGGGTGTTTGAATTGGTCAACATTCTCTCTAAAAGCTTTGAGTTACTCAAAACCAACCACCAAGATTCATTCGCCCGTCAACGCAATTTGTCCGCGATTCTGAATTACACCTGGGCATTACTGACCCCAAGCGAACAGGGTGTCTTGTCCAAATTGTCGGTCATTCGAGGTGGTTTTACGCTCGAGGCGGCAAGCACGATTGCTGGGGCGCATCTGGGATTTTTGTTGCGGTTTATCAATTTGGCGCTGGTGCGGCGCAACCACGACGGTCGTTTTGACCTTCACGAATTGGTGCGTCAATTTGCATTTTCTCAACTCGATCAACCCGATCAAGAACTGGCTTTGCTCGAGTGCAGTCGGTATTTTATGGATTTTTTGGTGATTCAAGGCAAAACCCTGCGTTCAAAAATTCAGCGCGATACACTTTTGGTCTGCCGTTCCGAGATCAGCAACATTTTAGATTCAATCGAATTTATGGTCTCACAAAATCAATTGGCAGCCCTCGATGATGCACTGATCGCCTTTTCGTCCTTGATCGAAATGTTGGGTTTGTACGATGTGGGTGTCAAAAGAATCGATTTGCTGCTCGAGAAGCACGAATTGGATGCGTTATTCGCTGGAAAGCTGCTGGCGATATTGGGTTATTTTTTGGTAAAAATTGGCAAAGATGAACAAGCCTTGACCAGCTCTGCGAAAAGCATTCAGATGCTTCAAACAGAACCCATGTCCAATTTTATGGGCATTGCCTTTTACAGCCAAGGAATTTTGAACCACTTTTCTGGACAGTATCAGGATGCCATTGTGATGTACCGAAAAGCCTTGAAGGTTTTTAAAAGCAATGACAACCAATCTGAAATGTGCAGAATTTACAACCGTATCGCGGTGGTCTATCAAAACCAGAACAACATCAGAAAATCAAATCGGTTTTTTCATACCGCCCTGGAATTGTCGAAAATCTCCAAGGATTCTTCTGAAATGGGCATCATTTACAACAATTACGGCATTAATTTTGAATCCACTGGTGAAGTTGAGAAAGCCATTGAAATGTACTCTCAGGCAGCAAAAATCTGCGAGGAAATCGGCTACTTGCGGGGTCTTGGAGCTGCCTTGACCAATCTTGGTCATGTCAACGAACGAAAAAAAGATTATGAAAGCGCCAGAACCTTTTACGAGAAAAGCATTGAAGTCAAAAAAGTGTTGGGTGAACCGCTTGCCATGTCCATTTCAATGACCAACCTCGCCGATGTTTTGTATCAACTCGGCGAGCACAACCAAGCAAATGAAATCAACCTCAAAACCCTGACAATGACCTCAAAATCTAATGCTTTCATGTACGCCGCCAGGGTCATCTGGTCGTTCACCAAATTTTTCGCCTTAAAAAATCGAATGGTTGAAGCACTCTATCTGGCGCATTTTCTCTCGAGTTTCAATGAATGCGAACAATGGGTTCGAGATGAAGCCCACCAATTCTTAAGTCAACACGCCCAAAATGCCTCGTCAACGCAGCCACAACCCAGTTTCCAAGCCATCACCGACTGGCTCAATCAACCCAACCGATTGGCGTAACTCGAGTTGAACCCCGCACTTGAAAGCAATTTCTGCTGGCGTTCCATTGGTTTTAACGGATGGAACGCCAGTGGAACGCCCCGCTTTTAAGCTCTGTTGGTGCGACACGAAAAACTGATCTCGAGCTACATTCTGCGACTGACCAGAAAGGGTCAGGAGGTAAAAGTCGGATTGCAAAACCTGAAAACTGGACAAATTCAAGAATTTGAGAACATCGAAGCTTTGATCGCGCATCTCGAGCAGGTTCAACGGCACTTTGAAGATTTACGAAAAGCCACGAGCACCGCTCGAGCACCACCCGCCCGCCCAAGAACCTAAACGCCCTCACTCGAGATTCTTGCCATACCAGGAGGTATTTTATGAAATGGTTGCGTTTTTTGTTGATTGCTTTGCTTGTCCTGATGGTCAGTTGCGGCAATACGACCCCACCCCCTGTTGACCCGCCCGATGTGGTCACAGAAGAACAAATTGATCAGGCATTAACGGTGGTGGACTTAAACCCCGAAGACGCCACCCTGAATCCCAACACCCAAGTCAAAGCCAACGTGCTGCCGTTCGGCAAAAACCGCATGGATGCCATTGTCAGCGTGGATCGCAGTACAGGCACAGTGGTTTTGGATAAGGGTTTACTCTCGCAAAACGAACTCGAGAAATTGATTCCAGAGACCATTTTGGTGGGCTATAACGATAAACGAGCAAAGCGTGGTTTTATTCGCAAGATCACCAAGGTTGCCGACCTTGGCACACAACTGGCAGTCACCACCAGCCAAGCCAAACTCAAAGATGTGTTCAGCAACGGTGGGTTTAGGGTACATCGTAAAACCACCGTCAATGCCAGCTCTAAATTGGTACTGACCGATGGACAGGTGTTGCCGTTGCAAATCAAAGGTTCGGGAGACAATACCAGGGGTTTGGTCAATTTGCCCGTCGAAAAAACCTTTTGTCCTGTCAATATTGACGGTGACAAAAACACCAAGAACGACCAGATTTGTGTGACTGGAACGTTTGATTTTGATCTGGGATTTGACTTTAGTTTTGATTGCTCTGGCATTCTTTGCACCAATCCTTACCTGGACACGCACTTGACCTTTACCGAAACTGCCAAATTGACCATCGAAGGCGAATTGACCCGCACCGTCGAAAAAGATTATTTGCTGGGCAAAGCTGTGCTTGGTTCGTTCACCATTCCAGTCCTAGGTGTGCCTCTGGTGTTTGTGGCAGAGGTTGAACTGCGTGTCAATTTGTTTGGTCAGGTTTCGGCGCAATTGCGTTATGTTGCCAACCAGAAACTCGAGATTACGGCAGGGGTTGAACTTAAAGATGGGAATTTTAAGCCTTACACCAAGTTCAACAATGACATCACCTCTTCGGATGTGGCAGTCTCGGTTGATGCCAGTGCCAAAGCCACCTTGTCAGGCGAGTTGTCCGTGTTGCTGTACGGCATTACTGGACCAACGTTAACCGCCGAAGCCTGGGCGAAACTCGAGGCTGGTTTTCCCCGCAATCCAACTTGGGAATTGACGGCGGGTTTGGACTGGTTTTTGGGGGTCAAACTGGATTTGTTTGGCTTGGTGGACTTGTCTTGGGATACCCGATTGACAGGTTTGAAATGGGATGTTGCCGAAGCGAAAAACACCAAACCAGTTATCGTTGTGAACGAACCAGT
>JAYTKL010000129.1:0-1745 GCA_043730305.1 Deinococcales bacterium
GCGGTGGTCGTCTGTCATGCTTTGACGGGTTCGGCGGTGGTTGGTGGCGCAAGCGGTTGGTGGCCCGAGTTGATCGGTGAGGGGCGAATGCTCGACACCAGCAAAGACTTTGTGATTTGCGCCAATGTGCTGGGCGGGTGTTACGGCACGACCGGTCCAACCAGTCCCAATCCAAGCTCGAGCAGCGATTACTTATCGGATTTTCCTGAAATCACGGTGGGCGACATGGTGCGGGTTCAGGCGGCGTTGCTCGAGGTGCTGGGCGTGCGGTGCGTTCGGGTGGTCGTGGGTGGCAGCATGGGTGGAATGCAGGTGCTCGAGTGGTTGCACGTCTACCCAGATTTGGTCGGTGCTGGCGTGGTGATTGGCGCTCCGGCGCGGCACAGCGCTTGGGCGCTCGCGCTGTATCATCTCTCGCGTCAAGCGATTCAGAACGACCCAGATTTTCGGGGTGGGCGTTACGCGGCGCAACCCAAAGGTCTGGCGCTGGCGCGTGAGATTGCCACAATTTCGTATCGCAGTCCAGCCTCGTTTGAACTGACCCAGGCGCGGCGATCCAGCAAGCTCGACCCGAACAAATTCGCCATGCAGACTTACCTCGAGTATCAGGGCGAGAAGTTGCTCGAGCGTTTCGACGCGAACTCGTACCTGACCATTTCGAGGGCATTGGACAGGTTTGACCTGACCGATGCTCAACTGGCAACGATTGCCCAACCAATCTTGTGCGTGGGCATCTCGAGCGATTGCCTGTACTTGCCGCACGAGGTCAAACACATTGGCGATACCGTGCAAAATGGTCAGTACGCGCATCTCGAGTCGGTGCATGGTCACGATGCGTTTTTGATTGAGATGGACAAGCTCGAGCCAAGTGTCAGGGATTTTTTAAGTCGGGTTTAAAACTCAAGATTCACTATATTTGAACTTAGTGGCAATAGTAAACTCGAGTTTACTTTACTGTACGTTCGTTTTTGCCATTCAGAACAGTTTTTATCTGATAAAGTCCCTTTGTGAAGTTTACGAACATCGTTATTGGATTAACAACAATTGCCACGCTCGGGGTTCTCTCGAGCAGTGTCTCTCAATCGCTGTGGTCAAAGGCAGAAATCCAAGTGCTGGGTTCAATGTCAATTAACAAACTGGGTGCAATTCCCAAAGACCCTTCCAACGCCGTGGCTGACAATCAGAAAGCCGCCGAGTTGGGTCAAAAATTATTCTTTGATAAACGCCTCAGCAGCGATGGCAGCGTGGCTTGCGTCACCTGTCACAGTGGCGAAAAGTATTTTGCCGACGATCAAGCCCGTTCTGAGGGTGTCGGCATGACAGACCGCAAAGCCCCCAGTATTGTCGGTGCTGGTTTTTACAAATGGTATTTCTGGGATGGTCGCGCCGACAGTCAGTGGTCGCAAGCCCTCGGACCGCTCGAGAATGCCGATGAGCACGGTGGGGATCGCACCCAATACGCCAGGGTGGTGTTTGAGCATTACAAAGCCGAATTTGAGGCATTGTTTGGTCAAATGCCCGATTTGGGCGACATTTCTCGTTTTCCAGCCCAGGCGGGTCCAGTGGCAAATCCCAAAGCCAATGACGCCTGGCAATTGATGTACCCAGTGGATCGCCACGCCGTGACAAGGGTGTTTGTTAACATCGGCAAATCAATCGCGGCATATGAGCGCAAACTCAACCCTGGTCGCTCGAGGTTTGATACTTTTGTCGAAACGCTGCTTCATCCCGAAAATGATCCGGAT
>JAYTKL010000130.1:0-9655 GCA_043730305.1 Deinococcales bacterium
GACCGTTGTATCTGCAATTTTCTGTCGTTTTACGGCACTTCTGACATTGGTTATCGTTTCACGCCAAGAGAATTGCGCGGAGTCGTGCCAGATGACCTCCAGCACCTTTGGGACGTTTCACCGCTTAAGCATGTCAAAAATGTCAAAACGCCCTGCCTCATCATCCATTCCGAAGCCGACCACCGTTGTCCAATTGAACAGGGCGAGCAGTGGTTTAACGCCTTGAAACGATTGAACGTTCCTACCCGTTTTGTCAGATTCCCAGATGAGGGTCACGAACTCTCGAGAAGTGGCAGACCCGACCGGCGCGTGCGGCGATTAACCGAAATGCTCGAATGGTTTGGAAAGCATTTGTAAGAAAACAATTTCTTGGAGAATATGGCGTCTATGATGTATTTTATATTTAACTCGAGCAAATTATGAATCTCGAGACCAGCAAAGAATTGCAACACTCTAATTCAGAAACTTTTGCCTATACTGCCGTTTTTACCGCCGTGACATCCTGGGGTGTCAACGTGGTGTTGCTGAAATTCTTAACTGGGGTTCTGCCACTTGCCGCATTGAACGGCGTGCGGATTTCCGTAGCGGCGCTGGTTTTGCTCGCGATCACTTTTATTGTCAGACGCAAAACAACGTTACTGCCAAAATTTGAGGCTCGAGAATGGTGGATTATTGCCCTAGTTGGCATTATGGGAACGAGTGCTTATCAATTCTTGTTTTCTTCAGGCATTAAACTCTCGAGCGCCAGTTTCTCCGCACTGGTCAGCAGCACCAGCCCGATTTGGGTGGCTCTGATTGGCGTGTTTTTTAAGGTTTCACTCTCGAGAAATCAAGTGATTGGCAGTGGCGTGGCTATTCTTGGCGTGATTTTATTGACGCTCGAGAATCTGAATTTGGGCGTGAATTTTCTGGGCGTGTTGTTGCTGCTAGGTTCACAAATTGTCTGGGCGATTTACACCCTGGCTTCAAAACCCTTGATGGTACGCCTCGCGCCGCTCGAGTTTACGGGCTTTACATTCGCGCTTGGGTCGCTGCCATACTTGCTGTACTGTCTGCCCGTATTTTGGACGCCTGAAGTCAACAATATTGTCGCACCATATTGGATTGGTGCGGCGGTTTCTGCCATTCTTGCCCAAGTGATAGGCTTTATCGGTTGGTTTACGGGCGCGAAAACCCTCGGCGCTGCTCGAGTTTCGGTCATGCTCAACATCACGCCTGTGGTTGGTGTTTTACTTGCTGCACTGGTGCTGCACGAACCTTTAACGCTGCTCGAGGGTGTTGCGGCGCTGGTGATCTTCTTTGGGGTGTACTTGGCAAATCGCAAGTGAGAATTAAGCGAATTGCGCGGCGGTTTTGACCGCAACCAAAATCGCGTTTTGAATCGCCAAATCTTTTTTCTCGAGAATGATGCTTTCGTTGTCTTGACGTTGCGCCACAACGGCGCAAACACAACCCGCCTGAAACCCGTACACGTCGCCCATTTTAAAAAGCGTTCCCGATTCCATCTCGAAATTGAGTACGTTCAAATTCACGTATTCAGTTATCATGCCCTGATTAGAGCGCATCAAATGCGGGTTCGCGCCGCCCGATCGCTCTTGCCCTTCGTAAAACGTGTCCACGCTGGCGGTAATGCCGACATGATGTTCAATATTCAAATCCCTGGCGGTGTTGGCAAGTGCCACTGTGACAAACGGATCAGCCGAACTTGGATACTCGAGCGGCGCAATGTCGTTTGCCGCGCCTTGCCTGCACAGTGCCGCTTTGGAAATCACGATGCTGCCTGCCTTCACGTGGTCTTGAATGCTGCCACACGTACCAACCCGTATGATGGTTTTGATGCCAAGTTGAATCAACTCATTCACCACAATGCTTAAGCTCGGTGCGCCCATGCCCGAAGTTGCCGACAGCATTCGTTTGCCGTTCTCGAGCGTACCCACGTACGAGAACAATCCACGATGTTCGGAAAGCGTGGTGACTTCTTTCAAGTATGTGTTGGCAATCAATTTGGCACGGTCAGGATCGCCCGAAAGTAATGCAACAGTTGGCGGATTAGGCTCGAGGTCGGAAGGTCTGAAACCCACGTGATACAAACGGTCTGAAGTCATAATCCAACTATAAGCCATTTGCTCAAGTTGCGTCTCGAGCCTGACCTTCGTATACTCGAGGAATGGAACGAGTCGTGATCACATGGCGAATGCAAGGTTTATTCGGTTGACTTGAGTTTTGCTCGAGTAACCGGGGCTTTGGTTTGCCCCGTTTTTTTATGGAATGAAAGCAATTGGATTGTGTCGTCGGGGCGCTGCTTCTTGACGATATAATGCACCTAACGGGCATCGTCGCTTGCCGCGCCTTGCCCGAAAAACGAATAATTTTGAAAAGTTTCTCGAGATTGTGGAGCGTGTTTTATGGAAGAAAAAGTTTTTTATCTCACGACCGCCATTGATTACGCCAATGCCAACCCGCACATTGGGCATGTTTACGAAAAAATTGTGTCTGATGTGATTGTGCGGGTTCACAGGTTATTGGGCTATCGTACGCGCTTTTCGACTGGTACTGATGAACACGGCGAAAAGATTTACAAGGCTGCCAAGGCGAACAACGAAACGCCGCAAGAATTTGTGGATCGCATCGTGCCGAGCGGTTTCCAAGCGCTTTATGACCGTCTGAACATCTCGTATGACCGTTTTATTCGCACCACCGAACCTGGTCACAAGGCATTTGTTCAAAAAATGCTGCAAAAAACCTATGAGGCGGGTGACATTTACCTTGCCGAATACGAGGGTTTGTATTCGGTGGGCAGTGAACGCTACGTGACCGACAAAGAACTTGTCGGCGGCATCTTGCCTGGTGACAAAGACCCGCCGGAATTGCGCCGCGAACAAAACTATTTTTTCAAAATGGAAAAGTACCGCCCGTGGTTGCTCGAGCATTTGGCGCAAAACCCAGATTTTATTCAACCCGCCCAGTGGCGCAACGAACTGCTCGAGATGCTGCGCGAACCGATTGGCGACCTGAGTATTTCCAGACCACTCGAGCGACTGCCTTGGGGCATTCCGATTCCTTGGGACGATGGTCATGTCGTGTACGTTTGGTACGATGCGTTAATCAATTACCTGTCGCAACTTTATACAGATGTTTTGAAACCAGGGGATTCCGAGGTGTTCTGGCAGAAAGCTTGGCATGTGATCGGCAAAGATATTTTGCGTCCTCACGCGATTTTTTGGACGACCATGCTGAAAGCGGCAGGTTATCCAATATATGAGCGTCTCAACATTCACGGGCATATTCTCGCGCCCGACGGGCAAAAAATGGGCAAAAGCCTGGGCAATGCCATCAACCCGCTCGAGTTGCTCGAGAAGTACGGCATCGATGCGGTGCGTTACGCCCTGGTGCGCGATACAACCTACGGTCCTGACAGTACCTTTGGCGAGAACGATTTGATCTCGAGGCTCAATTCTGACCTGGCGAACGATCTTGGGAATTTGCTTTCTCGGGTGCTCAGCATGGTTGAAAAATATTGTAAGGATGGTGTCATACCAACGCCAAGCAGTTACACTGAACGTGAACTTGGTATCAAAGAAGCTGCGGAAGCTCTTCCACAGCGTTTGCTCAAAGAAACACGAGATTTGCGCTTGCACCTTGGTATTGAAGCGGTACTTGAGTTCGTTCGGGATTTAAACCGTTTTGTTGCAGAGTCACAACCTTGGGACATTTATAAGAAAATCAAAGTACAAAAACCACGCAATTCGTCGGTAGCTCCAAGTAATGTTGGCGACATTGAAGAAATAATGTTTGAGCAACAATTAAACACGGTTCTGTACACACTAGTCGAAGGCATTCGTTTTGCATCGTTGTTGCTTGAGCCGGTCATCCCGACCAAAGCCCTCGAGATTCGCGCTCAATTGGGTCTGGAGGCGATTGATGCGACCGGTGTACATGGAACACAAGAAGGTGTAAATCAATTGAAATGGGGCATTATTCCTGGCGGCACAAAGATTCAATCTGAGCAGAATCGAAAAATATTATTCCCAAAAATTGAATTAGAGAAACCCAAATCGTCAATCGTAGGGGCGCTGCTTGCTGCGCCCTTCCAAAAGGAGAAAGCGGTCGTGTCTGAACCTGTCAAAGAAACCTCGAGCGAATTGATTACCATTAACGATTTTATGAAAGTTGATTTGCGCATTGCCGAAGTTCTGACCTGCGAGAAGCTCGAGAAGTCCGATAAGCTTCTGAAATTCACGCTCAGAGTCGGTGAAGAAACGCGCACGGTGCTGTCGGGCATTGCGGCATGGTACGACCCTGCAACGCTGGTCGGGCGGCGTGTGGTGCTGGTGGCAAACCTTGCCCCTCGGGTCATGCGCGGCGTCGAATCTCAGGGCATGATTCTTTCTGCCGAGGATGAACATGGCAATGTGGTGCTCTTAACGCCTGAGAAACTGGTGGCTGGCGGTGCTCGGGTACGTTAAAACTCGAGCACGTTTTGGCACTTGAATGCGAGGTTTTCAGCTTCTCGAGATCGTTTCGAGGCATTGATTGAGATTTGATTAAATTAAGTTAAAAGTGCGTTCCAGAGCGACTGCTATGGCACTCTAATTTACTAAAGTAAACTGTTTGAAAAGAGTGTAAAACGCATAAATCTCATGTAATGAAAATTCTGTTGTAACATGTGAAAACGATGCAACGCGTTCAGCAAAAACTCGGACTTGACATTATCTTGTGGGTTTCTGCGGCTGTGGTTGCATTTTTCATGCGAATTGATCTGCCGTTTCTCGAGTTCAAACGCATTATTTTTTGGTTTGTCGTCCTGACCGCTCCGATCAAAATTGGACTGGTCTTGTTGTTTCAATTGCATCGTCAAAGTTGGCACCGTGTTGGCGTTCGAGATTTGTATCAAATTGCCTGGGCTATTGGGCTTTACACCGTACCATTGTATCTGATTAATTTTACTCTGGTTCACATCACGCACATTCCGCGCAGCATTCCATTGATTGAAGGTGGCGTTGCGCTGCTCGCCCTGGGTGGCGTGCGGTTGATAACGCGGGTTTATTTTGAACGGGAGGATGCTCGGAGCTTCACGGGTCGCAGCTCGAGTCGGGTGTTGATTATTGGCGCTGGCGAAGCTGGCATCATGATTGCCAGGGAAATGTTGCGCCATCCGTCTTCGGGACTCGAGCCTGTGGGTTTTCTCGACGACGAACCAGCCAAAGCCAATCTTCGTTACATGGGTCTGCCCGTTCTGGGCGTGATTGACGCCTTGCCGCGCTTGGCGGCGCAAGCCAGTGCCGATCAAATTTTGATTGCGTTGCCCAGTGTCGCGGGTCGAGTGATTCGTCGCGTGGTCGATCTGGCGCAAGATTCAAACCTGAAATACCGTATTATTCCAGGGGTTTTTGAAATTTTGTCTGGCAAAGTTGGTATCAGCCAAATTCGTGACGTTGACCTCGAGGACTTGCTGCGCCGCGAACCCGTCAATTTACATCTCGAAGACATATCGGGTTATCTCGAGCGGCGCACGGTCTTGATTACGGGCGCCGGTGGTTCGATTGGTTCTGAAATTGTGCGTCAAGTGGCGCGTTTTCAACCAACTCGGGTGGTGCTTTTTGGGCGCGGCGAAAACAGTGTCTTTTTGATGGCGCAAGAATTGCGGCGCATGTGGCCCGAACTCGAGTATTACAATGTCATCGGTGACGTGCGCGACAAGGGTAAACTCGAGGAAGTGTTCTTAAAATTTTCACCGCAAGTGGTGTTTCATGCCGCCGCCCACAAGCACGTTGGACTGATGGAACAAAATCCTGACGAGGCTGTGTTTAACAATGTCAAAGGTACAAAAAACCTGGTCGAACTCTCACTCGAGTTTGGGGTCGAACGTTTTGTCAACATTTCCACCGACAAGGCGGTCAACCCCACTTCGGTCATGGGGGCAAGCAAACGTATCGCCGAGTACGTGGTCGAATGGGGGGCGGGCAAAGCCCAAGCTGGGCAGGTTTTTGTCAGCGTGCGTTTTGGCAATGTACTTGGCTCGAGGGGCAGCGTCGTGCCACTTTTCAAGGAGCAAATTAAAGCTGGCGGACCCGTTTTGGTCACGCATCCCGACATGACCAGGTATTTCATGACCATTCCCGAGGCGGCGCAACTGGTGTTGCAGGCGGGCGGCTTGGGAACAAACGGGGCAGTTTACGTTCTGGACATGGGCGAACCGGTGAAAATTTTAGACCTTGCCAAAGATGTGATTCGACTCTCAGGGTTTGAAGCCGGTCTGGACATCGATATTGTGTTTACGGGTGCGCAACCAGGTGAAAAACTTTATGAAGAGTTGCTGACCCAGGAAGAGGGAACGACCTCTTCAAAATACGCGAAAATCTTCTCGGCAAAAAAAGCGGGAATGCTCGAATCAGAACTCGAGCTTGGTTTAAACGAGTTGTTTCATGCGGCACAACTTCGTGATGCCGATTTGATTCGTTCGACCTTCAAAAAACTGATTCCAAGTTTCGGTGTTTTTGCGGCAAACCGAAATTAAGATCTGGTTGAGCACTTGACCACCGAGACAGCTATGTTTCTGGATTGAGCCAAAACCTCAAACCAAGTACGATGCTTGCATGACGATTTCGACTGTTAAAATTCCAGCCAAGAATCCTGTCAGGGCGCAGGTGCAAGATGCGCCCCTGTACCCGTTCACACCGATTGACGCGCCAATCAAGCTCGATCAGAACGAAAGTCCATTTGATGTGCCACTCGGGTTAAAACGCGAAATTTTTGCACGTCTCGAGCAGATGGCTTGGAATCGTTACCCCGAAATGCACAGTGACGGCTTGAAGCACAAAATAGCGGCGCTCGAGGATTGGGACGCGGCGGGCGTGGTACTCGCCCCTGGCTCGAATGTCTTGATCTACGCTTTGGCTCAGATTGCCGGAATTGGTCAGCGCGTCTTGACGGTTTCACCAGGGTTCGCGCTGTATGCCCTCTCATCCAAGCTTCTTGGTGGCAAGCTGACCGAGTTGCCACTTCGACCAGATTTTTCGCTGCCGATTGATGATTTGTGCTGTGAATTGCACGGTGGTGGTCCGGGCATCCTGTTTCTGGCAGAACCTCACGCGCCGACGGGGGCGCTGCACCCTATTTCGGACATCTTGCAAATTCTCGAGGCGGCAAAAGGCGAATGGTTGGTGGTGCTCGACGAGGCGTATGTTCAGTACAGCAATTCAAGCTTGAAGCACCTGGCACTCGAGCATGACAATGTCGTGATGTTACGAACCTTTTCCAAAGCCTGGGGTTTGGCGGGGGTGCGATTGGGGTACTTGCTGACAAACCCCAACTTGGCGGCGAATGTCCAAAAAATGTTGTTGCCGTTCAACATCTCTATTTTGCACCAGGTCACTGCCGAGGTGATCCTCGAGCATCCTGAAATCAGCCAGGGTCTGGTCGAGCAAACGATTCTCGAGCGTGACCGGGTTTTTAAGGCGTTGCAAGATCACCCAAATTGGATTGCGTACCCGTCTCATGCCAATTATATTTTGATTCGTACCAGCGACGCCAAACGGGTTCACGGCGCTTTGCTCGAGCGTGGTATTTTGGTGCGTCGCCAAGATTCGCTTCAATCACTCGAAGGTTGTCTACGGGTCAGTATTGGCACTACCGTCGAAAATGACGCTTTCATTGCCGCCATAAAGGACATTTCATGACTCGAGCCGCCACGCTAGAACGCAACACCTTGGAAACCCAAATCAAAATCACCATTGACCTGGATCAACAACTAACGGGGAAACTCGAGACTGGTCATGCCTTTTTGGATCACATGCTCGACCAGATTCGTCGTCATGGGCGGCTGGGTTTGCTCATTGAAGGCAGGGGAGACCTGGAGGTGGACGCGCATCATCTCGCCGAGGACACGGGCATCACGCTCGGCATGGCGGTGCTGCGAGCTTTGGGCGACAAACGGGGCATTGAACGCTACGCGGATGCGTTTGTGCCGATGGATGAAACCCTGGCACACGTGGTGCTCGACTTTTCTGGACGTTCGCACCTCGAGTTTAAACCAGAAGATTTGGGCGTTTACGGCGACGCGGGTGGTTTCACGATTTACCATTTGCGCGAATTCTTGCGCGGTTTTTGCAATCACGCGGGCGCAACCTTGCACGTGCGGTTGTTAAACGGCAAAGAGGTGCATCATGTGGTCGAAGCCATTTTTAAAGCTTTTGCCAGGGCGTTGTTCGCCGCCACCCGGGTCACCAGTCAGGATTTGCCCAGCACCAAAGGCACTTTGTAAATCTGGGAGTCTCGAGACATGGAATTTATAATGTTTGCTGGTGCGGCGTTGTTGCTGGCTGTTGGGCTTTTTGGGGCTTGGCACGGCGTTCAGGCATTGCGTCTCGCCGCGAAATTGCAATCTGAGTCGAAACGAATGTTGCGACTGGCAGGGTGGAATTTACTCGAGCCGCTCATCAGCAGTCGCATTGCCGTGCCGTTTGCCATGTGGGGACTGGCTTGGACGTTTAATTGCGGTATTACAGCGGTTTTCATATCCGTTGACGCGCTTCTTGACCCTTACGGCAGCACCTGACGGGCTTGGGTCGCTTCTTGACCCTTACGGCAGCACCTATCTTGACCATAAACTTGCACCTAACGGGCATGGTCGCTCACGGGCTTGGGTCGCTTCGCGCTCTCACTTCTCTGAAAACCGCTTCTTGACCATAAAACGCACCTGGCGGGCATGGTCGCTGTCTGTTGCTACTCCCTCTGGTCGCCAATGTTCGACGCTTCTTGATTCCAAGACGCACCTTCTTGCCACTTAAAGCAGCACCTAACGGGCTTGGGGCGCTGGCGGGCGGAATCGCTTCTTGCTCATAAGACAGCACCTGTCGGGCTATTCGCACTTCGCGTCAAACATTGTGCAAGGCGCTGTAGGAGTGATCTCAAAGTAAAACGAAAAAACCGCATAGCGTTCAAACACCCGTACACAACACACTTTCGTTACACTACCCGAATGCAAACCGATCAAACCAGTCCTCAAACCAGCGAGCCAACCGTAACTTACGGAAGATTTAACGGCAGCCTCACACCAGAACAATTCGAGGCGTACTTCACATTGACCGAAAACGATTTGATACTTGTTCAACGATCTCGATCCACGCTCGAGCCTCAAGAACAATGGTTTGGGCGAGAAACGCTCCAAGACCTTTAAGCCTCGAGTGCCAAACACGACCTCGCCCCGTTCGATCTGCTCGAGGGTAAAGCGTGTAAGGTTCTCATGATGCCCACGAGCACAAACAGCGTTGGCTCGAGGTCGTAACAATAATTGTGACCCTCCGTGATGATTCGGTTGCCGCGCTTGCTTCGAACCAGGCGCACGCGTTCCCAGCCCTCAATCCAGCCTGGGCAACGCTCGTACACCAGTATCGGCAGGTTCAGTGGGTGTTGCCATCAGGGTGATGGCGCTCATGGCGCCACCATCCCTTCAAGCTCGAGTTCTGATTCGTACTCGATCAAGTCTTGGCGTGAACTTAACGTTGGTCACAGTCAAATTTTTTTTAGAACCGATTCCAAAAATTATTAACCCTTGATGCCAGCGGCGGTCAGAAAGCCCTGCATGACCCGTTTTTGAAACACCAGGTACAAAACCATCATCGGCAGCGCCCCGAGCATTGCAGCGGCCATCAAT
>JAYTKL010000131.1:0-3360 GCA_043730305.1 Deinococcales bacterium
GGTGACCTTGACCGAACCGTCGAAATTCAAAGCAATGACGAAATTGGAGATTTGCTCGGCTCGCTCGAGCGTATGCGGGTTTCCCTTAAATCTGTGATCGGACGTTTACGCCGTGATCGCTAAAACCAAATTGAATTTTAAAACCTGCGGCTCGAGCCTCATAATGATTTTATTGGCTGGCATGGCATTTGCCGATCCCAGTGGTTCAACCACAGGCGGCATCAAAAATGTTCCAGCCGAAGTCGCAGGGCAACCAAGCGTGACAGAAATCGCACAAAGCGTTGGTCAATCTCGAGTTGCGCTCAATATTCTCTGGACCATGATGGCTGGTTTTATGGTCATGTTCATGCAAGCCGGGTTCAGTTTGGTCGAAATGGGTTTTGTTCGTACCAAAAATGCCGCCAATACTGCTTTAAGTGTTCTTTTAACCTACGGTATCGGTATTTTAGGGTTTTTTGCAGTCGGTTTTGGCTTGCAAATGGGTGGTTCGGCGGGATTGTACCCACAAATTGGTGGCGCAGAAAACCTTAATAGCCTTATAGGTGTCGTGATTGACGGAAACACCTGGGGTTTACTCGGTGGCAGAGGCTTTGGTCTGGCGGGTAACGCTTACGATATTTCAACATTTACGCTGTTCTTTTTTCAAAGCGTGTTTCTTGCGGCTGCCCTGGCAATTCCCACTGGCGCACTCGCTGAACGCATCAAAACAAGTGCCTTGGTTATTTATGCGATTGTCGGCAGTGTTTTGATTTACCCAGTTTTTGCCAATTGGGTCTGGGGGGGCGGCTGGCTTGCCACCCTCGGCGTCAACCTTGGACTCGGACATGGCTTCGTTGACTTTGCTGGTTCTGGCGTGGTTCACCTGACTGGTGGTGTCATGTCGGTCATGGGCATCTTGGTGCTTGGACCTCGTATTGGCAAGTACGGACGTGACGGCAGCATTCGCAGTTTTAAAGCCCACAATTTACCTTTGGGTATTTTGGGTACTTTTATTCTGGCTTTTGGCTGGTTTGGCTTCAACGCCGGTTCAACGTTGGCAGCCACCGACGTTCGATTTGCCGTGGTTGCCGTATCAGCCATGCTCTCGAGCACCGCTGGTATGGTGACAGCACTGGCAATCACCTGGGCTTCGAGCGGCAAAGTTGATGTCGGAGCAATCTGTAACGGAATGCTGGCAGGGCTTGCCGCCAATACGGCTTGTGGTGCATTTATTGGTGCGCCCGCCTCTGTGGTGGTGGGTGCTGTTGCCGCAATCATTTACGTGTTCGGCGCTCAATTTATTGAAACTCGACTCAAACTCGATGATCCTGTCGGCGCGGTCGCCGTGCACGGTTTGGCAGGTTTGTGGGGCGTACTGAGTGTCGGTATTTTTTCTGATGGAACCTACGGTAACGGTTTTAACGGAATTTCTGGTGGTGTTACAGGAATGTTGTACGGCGATTACAATCAAATGTTGGCACAATTAATTGGGATTGTTGCCAATGTGTTGTGGGTTGGTTTAACCAGCTTTGCCTTGTTTCGTCTGATTGATGCCGTGATCGGAATGCGTGTCAAACCAAACTTTGAAATCGAAGGCTTGGATTACACCGAGTTGCTCGCGCCAGCCTACGCCGCGTCGGGTGAGGCGACCGATGAGCCACTGGCATTGCCCTGGTCAAACTAAAAATTGCTTTTTTACATGTTTACGTTTGGCACGATTCTTTCGTGCCAGTTTATTTTTAGCGAGTTTCATTTTGCATTCCTCACGCCCGCAGATCACGAAACAATTGGCAAGGTAAATCAACTGCAAAAATGCAACAGAATTGAGACTTTAATTCAGAAACCCTTACGCGCAAATTTTGTAATAAAAAGTAAAGACTGCGTACGGTACAGTATTTTCAAGTTCAATACCAACGGATGAAAAAATTGTTTTACCTACGGGAGATATTAATGAAAAAATTGCACATAATACTTACCACATTAATCACAACCTGCGTCTCGAGCGTCAACGCCCAGGGCTTTCAAATCATGGCTCCCTGTACCGCTGGTTGTTCCTGGGATGTACAGGCACACGCCATCGCCGATACGCTCAAAGCCGAAGGTCTTGCCAGTTCGGCAGAGGTTTACAACCTTCCAGGGCAAGCGGGCGCTCTTGGTTTGCAAAAACTGATGAAATCGAGCGGCGATATGACCCAACTCATGACGATGGGCATTGGAACAGTCGGCGGAACGCTCTTGAACAAAAGCCCAGTCAGCTTGCTCGACGCCACACCAGTCGCCCGCTTGGCAGCCGATTTTGAAGTCTTGTACGTTTCAGAATCCTCGAGCATCAAATCCATTGGTGACTTAAAAACCGTGATTCTGACCAAACCCGAAACGCTATCTTGGGGTGGCTCGAGCGCGGGTGGCACCAGTCACATGATGGCTGGGTTGGTCGTCAACGCCTTAGGTGGCGATGCCAAAAAAATCAAATACGTTCCCTCGAGCGGAAATTTGCAAGCCGCCAACGCCGTCTTCAACGGCGAGCTTGGCATTGCGACCGGCAGTTACGCGGTTCTGAATGATCTGATTGCCGCCAAAAAAATTCGGGCGCTCGGCATCAGCTCGAGGTACAAGGTTGTAGGTTTGGACATTCCAACCTTGATCGGACAGGGATTAAACGTAGAGTTTGTCAATTGGCGCGGTGTGATGGCACCTCCAGGCTTGTCAGACCGTCAACGTTCACAACTGCAACGTCTGTTTGGTCGTATGGTTCGTACCAAAACGTGGTTGGCGCAAGTCAAAGCCAACAAGTGGATCAACTATTATCAAACTGGCGACAAGTTTGGTGGTTTTCTCAATGAACAATATGGAACGGTCGGTTCGTTGCTGCGTGGTCTTGATATTTTGAAATAAGCCAATATCATTTGGCATCAATTGTCCAAAGAAAAAGACCGCTTGTCGCGGTCTTTTTTAATTTGAATGTGATTAATTGCGCTGTTCGGCTCTGGTTTGCAACTCGAGAATCAATTCTGGTGTGCCCAAAATGCCGCGATCTCCCTTGCCGTGTTCGCGCACGCCAACCGAACTGGCTGCGACTTCTTTATCGCCAACCACCAGAATATACGGCACTTTTTGAAGCTCGGCGCTTCGGATTTTGGCTTGCATCCGCTCCGAGGAATCATCGACTTCGACACGCAATTTGGCGGCTTTCATGGTTTTTGCCAGTTCAAAGGCGTAATCCAAATGGCGGTCTGAAATTGGAACAATCACGGCTTGCACAGGCGCAAGCCAGACTGGAAAATTTCCTGCCGTGTGCTCGAGGTACAGCGCGAAAAAACGGTCAAAACTGCCCATGATCGCACGGTGAATCACGACTGGCGTTTCTTTCTCGCCGCGTTC
>JAYTKL010000132.1:0-1181 GCA_043730305.1 Deinococcales bacterium
GCACTGCATGAACAACATCGGCAACGAATACAAGCAACTCGGCGGAGATTACACCGTCATGCACCACACCCAGTACCTCGAGCAACTGGTCAGTCAAAAACAACTCGACGCCATTCCGTCGCTCGAGGGCAGCATCACCTATCACGACCCATGTTATTTGGGACGGCACAACGGCGTTTACGATGCGCCGCGTGAGGTCATTGCCAGCATGGGTTTGGAAATTCTTGAACTCGAGCGTCACCATGAAAAAAGTTTTTGCTGCGGGGCGGGCGGGGCACAATTCTGGAAAGAAGAAGAACACGGCACGGAGCGCGTTTCTGACAACCGTTTTGATGAAATCAAGCGCACACTCGAGGGACAAGAAACCAAAACCGTTGCCGTCGGTTGCCCGTTCTGCAAATCCATGCTGGCGTCCAGCCCCGCCGCGCAAGACAGTGGCGTAATGATTCGGGACGTGGCGGAATTGATGCTCGAGAATCTCGAGAAGGGCAGGGTGAAGGTGGGAAGTGCGCGGGCGAATGATGTTGCGTTTGTTGGCGGGGATGATTGAATCTCGAGGTTCGTGTTAAACTTATTGCGACCCGTGAAACACAATGCAACTCCTTCTTGATCTCGAGGTGATCTTTTGTGAATGTCGTGTTTCTCTCACCGCATTTCCCACCGAATTTTTACCAGTTCTGTGTTGGGCTTCGTCAGGCTGGCGCGACAGTCATTGGCGTGGGCGACGAGCATTTTGACAACCTTCGGAGTGAGTTGCGCTCGAGTTTCCGCGAGTATTACCGCATCAATGACATGAACAACTATGACGAGTTGCTGCGGGCGTTTGGGTTTTTAACTTTCAAGCACGGCAAACTCGAGCGTGTGGACAGCCTCAATGAGCATTGGCTCGAGACTGAAGCGAAATTGCGCACGGATTTTAACATCACGGGCATCAAAACCGATGGTATTGGGTTTATCAAGCAAAAGTCGGAGATGAAAAAATTGTTTCTCGAGGCGGGTGTGCGTGTGGCTCGAGGGCGAGTGTGTCTGACGCCTGCCGAGACGAGGGCGTTTGCCAAAGAGGTTGGTTTTCCAATTGTCGGAAAGCCCGATATTGGGGTTGGCGCGGCAAAAACCTACAAGATCACCGACGATTACGAACTCGAGCATTATTTGAACGACAAGTTGCCCGTGCCGTACAT
>JAYTKL010000133.1:0-7089 GCA_043730305.1 Deinococcales bacterium
GCGTTCTTGTAGTTTGACACGAAAAAGCTTAGAAAGTGCATCAAGCCCGCGTTTGCGACGACCAGGCAGTGCCGCGAGGGCAAGATTGATCGTGTCTACGACAGGATTGCTCAACTTGAATTGCAGCTTACCAAACTCTCGGGTCAAGAGTGCAACATCAAAGCCCGAATTTTGAACGATTAAGGTCGCGTCACCCAGGAAGGCTTTGAAATCCCTCAGGACTTCCTCGACGGGTCGGGCGTTTAAGACCATGTTCTGGTTAATGCCCGTCAGTTTAACCACGAACGGCGGAATGTGCCGTGTGGTGCGAACCAAACTCGAGAATTCTTCGATGCCCTGAGCAGATATTTTGACCGCGCCGACTTCGATAATGTCTTCGCGTATCGGGTCGCCGTTGGTGGCTTCCAGGTCGAGCACCACAATGGTTTCGCCATGTGGTGGAAATGGCAGCGTCCAAGACCAGAGTGCAACCTGTGACTCAAGAAAGCGAAACCGTCCGTCGAGAAGTCTGGGCAGCAACGCAGCCGCACCAGGAATACTCAAACCCAAACTCGAGCACAGTTCATCAACATTTAATGCAGCGTTGTGTTTCTCGAGCAACTCGTGGGCGAGTCTGGAGAGGTGTGGGTAAATGATTCGACGCTGCGGCAAGAGAGTTCCTTAAATTGATCTGGAGGTGGCGGTTTTTAAGAACATGGCGTTCGTGGCTTGCTCGAGGGCGTGGGTGACGGAAATCAGGCGTTCGTCTTGAAGGGCAGGGGCAATAAATTGCACACCGACGGGCAGCCCAAGGTTGGGGTTGTACGCGCCTCGAGCGTCTTCAAAACCGAACGGTACGCTGATGGCGGGCAAACCTGCCAGATTGACTGCCACAGTGTCCACGTCGGTTAAGTACATGGAAACGGGATCATCGGATTTTTCACCAATTTTGAAGGCAGCGCTTGGGGACGTGGGCATTAAAAGCACGTTCACGTTTTCAAAAGCTTTGGCGAATTCACGGGCAATCAGGGTTCTGGCTTTTAACGCCTTGGAGTAATACGCGTCGTAATAGCCGCTCGAGAGGGCGTATGTTCCCATCAAAATTCGGCGTTTGACTTCTGCGCCAAAACCTTCACCACGGGCTTTCATCATGGTGTCGTTGATATCGCCAGAAAAATTGCCGCGATGCGAGTAAATCATGCCGTCGTAACGTGCCAGGTTGCTCGAGGCTTCGGGGCAGGCGATCAGGTAATAGGTGGCAAGGCAAGTCTCGAGTGAGGGCAGTGAAATTTCGTGTAATGTTGCGCCCAGTTGCTCGAGTTGGGTTTTGACCGCCTCGAGTGCGCCAAGCACACCACTCGAGTTTCCAGCCCCGATGGCTTCCTTGACAATGCCAACCTTTAATCCTTTGATGTCACGGTTTAGGGCATCTGTGAAGGTATTTTCTTGCTCGAGTGAGGTGGCGTCTTTGGGGTCATGGCTGCAAATGGTCTGCATGGTCACTGCCAGGTCGGCGCTTGACCGTGCGATTGCCCCGACCTGATCGAGGCTCGAGGCGTAAGACACGACACCGTAACGGCTGACACGCCCGTAGGTGGGTTTCATGCCGAGTGTGCCCGTGAAGGCGGCAGGCAGGCGCAACGAACCGCCGGTGTCCGTACCAAGGGCTATTGGTACAATTCCAGCCGCCACGCTGGCTGCCGAACCACTGCTCGAGCCTCCAGGAACGCGACTGGTGTCCCACGGGTTTTTGGTCGCGCCAAACGCGCTGTTTTCGCCGCTCGAACCCATGCCGAACTCGTCAAGGTTGACTTTGCCAACACTGATTGCGCCCGCGTTCAAAAGCTGTTGCACGGCGGTCCCGGTGTACGGCGAGACAAAACGCTCGAGCATTTTTGAACCGGCAGTGGTGCGCGTTCCACGAACGCAGAGATTGTCTTTGAGTGCCACAGGAACGCCCGCCAACGCGCCAACGGTTTCGCCTTTGGCAAGGCTGGTATCAATGGCTCGAGCCTCCAAAATTGCTGTTTCAGAGATACTTAAGAAAATATTTAGACCGCTCGAGTGCTTTGCGTCTTGAATAGCTCTTGTGATGGTTTCTTCGGCGCTTATTTGACGGGTTTTGATGCGGTGAGCCATTTCGAGCGCTGTCATAAGCCGATGTTACCAAGTTTGTCGTGTTTGAGCGAAATTGTGCTGGGATTTAATCTCGAACCGAATTTTAGGGTAAGCTCAGTTATTGAGAATAGATTCTCAATAAGGAGTCTCATGAAAATTCCAACCATCATGCTCGCACTCATCTCGAGCAGTGCTATCGCAGCACCAATCAAAGTCGTGACCAGTTTCTCGATTCTCGAGGATGTGGTGCAGAACGTCGGGGGTCAACTGGTGAACATCACCAATTTTGTTCCCAGAGACGGCGACGCGCACACTTATACGCCAACCACGCAAGATGTTCGCGCCCTAGGAGATGCCAAAATTGTCTTTCTGAACGGCTTGGGATTCGAGGGTTGGTTTGAGAAACTGGCAAAAAATGCTGCCAGCAAAGCGAAGATCATCAAAGTATCAGATGGTCTGAAAACCCAGAAGATCAGCGTTGGCGACGAAACGGGCGAAATTGACCCGCACATGTGGTGGAATTTACAAAACACAATCGCGTACACCAAAAAAATTGCCAGCACCCTAACGCAAGCCGACCCGAAAAACTCAAGTCTCTACCAAAAAAATGCGGCAACCTACATCAAAACCCTGCAAAGTCTTGATGCTTGGGCAAAACTCGAGGTGCAAAAAATTGCGGTCAAAAACCGTGTGTTGGTGACAAATCACGATGCTCTGGGATATTTCGCCTCGCGTTACGGTTTTAAAGTTCTTGGCACAATCATTCCGAGCGGTGGCACAGAACGCGAACCCAGCGCCAAAGAAATTGCCAAATTGATTGACGCTATCAAAACCAACAACGTCCGAGCTATATTTACTGAAAATACCCTCAACCCAAAACTGGCGAATGCCATCGCTAGCGACACAGGCGTTAAGATCGCGCCACCGCTTTACACAGATTCACTTGGGTTGAAAGGCTCAAGCGGCGAAAGTTTTATTAAAGCTTTCCAGTACAATATCAACACGATTGTCAACGCGTTAAAATAACAACCCTCGAGCCTGATGATGCAAAAATTACCCACAGCCGAACGATTCCCCAAAGACCACAGCCACCAATTGCTGAAGGTCACGGATTTGGTCGTGTCTTACGGCGAAACACCCGCGTTAACGGGCGTCAACTTTCACCTTTGCCCCAAAGAATTTGTTGCCATTATCGGACCGAACGGCGCGGGCAAAAGCACGCTTTTAAAAGCCATTCTGGGCTTGGCAAAAAGCAGCAGTGGCAGCATTCAATTCTCGAGCGAACTGGGTTTACACCCCACGCAAGCCATCTCTTACGTGCCGCAACAACAAAGCCTGGACTGGAGTTTTCCCGTGACCGTGCGCGATGTGGTCATGATGGGACGCATCGGGCGCATTGGCTGGCTAAAATACCCTAACGTCAACGACAAGCAACTGGTCGAACGAGCGCTGGTTAAAACCGACATCATTGACCTCTCCAACCGACCTGTCGCAGCGCTGTCCGGCGGTCAAAAACAACGGGTGTTGTTGGCAAGAATGCTGGCTCGAGAATCCAAACTTTTATTTTTAGATGAACCTTTAACTGGCGTGGACAGCAAAACCCAAGACAGTATTTTTGAAATCCTCGAGGCTGAACGTGTCAGCGGCAAAGCACTTTTAATGGTCACGCACGATCTCGAGGCGGCACGAACTTGGTGCTCGCATTTGATGCTGATCAACCGGGTTGTAATTGCGGCAGGAAAACCAGATGTGGTGTACACGGCAAAAAACATTGAGGCAACATTCTCGAGCGGGTATTGAGAGAATAGTAACTAGCATATAGCCATTGGCGAATAGCAAAAACTTTTAGGTAAATGATGACCCGAGAAACCAAAATCAAGACAAATAACGTAATTCGCTGTTACAAAATAAGTGATGATAAATACATGCCATTCAACCTTTTTGCATTTTCCTTCTTTTACACAAAAAGCAGCAATTGCTCTACCCTCATCCCCGACCCTTCTCCCAACATCAGGAGAAGGGAGTTCAATTCTTCTACACTTGTAGTTCGAGATTTTGTCCTTCTCCCGCATGGCGGGAGAAGGTGGCGAGGAACGAGCCGGATGAGGGCTTCAAGCGAGGTAAGACAGATTTTCTTGTTTAAGAATAAGAAATGGGTTTTTGGATTAAGTTGGAATCAATGCCCTTGTGGTCATCCTGCTTTTTACTGCACATTTCGAGGAGTTCAAGCATGAATGTTCTGCTCGAGCCTCTGCAATATCCTTTTTTTGTGCGCGGTCTGGTCGGGGTCAGTTTGGTTGCGGGTTTGTGCGGCGTGATTGGCGTGTACGTGGTCTTACGCGGGCTTTCCTACATTGGTGATGCGATGGCACACGCGGTTTTTCCTGGCATTGTCGGGGCATTTTTACTGAAAACCAACACGCTTTTTGGAGGTTTGCTGGCGGCAATCCTGACCTCGTTCGGTATTGGTTTTGTCACGCAGCGCAGCGGTTTAAAACAAGACAGCGCCATTGGCATTATTTTTGTTGGCATGTTCGCGCTTGGCGTGGTGCTGCTCTCGAGCGTGAAAACCTATGCGGTTGATCTCTCGAGAATCTTGACGGGCGATCCGCTTGGCATCTCGAGCGGTGACATTTGGTTGACGCTTGGTTTGGGTGTGATTGTTGGACTGGTCTTGATGGCGTTTAATAAAGAATTGCTGCTTGTGGCGTTTGACCCCACTGAAGCCAAGGTGATTGGGTTGCCCGTGAACCGTTTGAACAATTTGTTGTTGGTTTTGATTGCGCTCACGGTGGTCTTGGCAATTCAGATGGTTGGTACAATTCTGGTGGTCAGTTTGCTGGTGACCAGTGCCAGTACCGCCCGGTTGTTAACCGCTCGAGTTAGCACCATGATGATGCTTGGCGCGGGCATCGGCGTGGTTTCGGGCGTGGTTGGTTTGTATGCCTCGTATCATCTGAGCATTCCACCAGGCGCAACGGTGGTGCTGGCGAACACATTTTTCTTCTTGCTGGTGTTGTTGTTGCGCCGCCGTACCGACCCCGCTCGAGTTTGAAAAACCTCATTGTGCAAAATTGGGGTTACAAAGCCATCCGTAGGCGTAAACTGGGTTTAAGTTTTAAGAACCGTTGGAGGTTTCATGAACACATCTGCCGAACTTGATATCACCAGCATCTTGCGTTACGCCGTGGAACGCGTTGCTTCGGACATTATTTTGACTGTGGGTTTGCCGCCGCAGTTTAAAATTCACGGCGAGTGGACTTCTGGTGAGTGGACGAATCCGCTCAACCCTCAAGAAACCCGTCGTCTGATGTACTCGATGATGACCGAAAAGAAACAACGCGATTTTGAAGAAAACCGCGAGAACGACTTTTCGTTTCAGATCACGGGTTTGGGACGATACCGCGTCAACGTTTTTTACCAACGCGAAAGTGTTGGCGGTGTGATGCGTCTTATTCCAACCTCGATCAAACCGCTTGCCGATATTGGTTTACCAACTGAAACACTGATCAATATTGCCAATCAACCCCGTGGTTTGGTGCTGGTCACAGGTCCGACAGGTTCGGGTAAATCCACGACGTTGGCAGCCATGATTGATTACATCAACACCAACCGCAAAGTGCATATTGTCACCATCGAAGACCCTGTCGAATTCGCCCACAGTCACAAAACCAGCATCATCAACCAACGCGAGATTGGACAAGACACGCAATCGTTTGAAAAAGCCTTGCGGGCTGTTTTGCGACAAGCCCCAGATGTGATTCTGGTCGGAGAAATGCGCGATTACGAAACCATTCACTCGGCGGTCACGGCAGCAGAAACGGGTCACTTGGTCATGGGAACGTTGCACACCAACAGCGCCCCAGAAGCAATTGACCGTATTGTGGACGTGTTCCCAGAGGTTCAACAGGCACAGATTCGAGTGCAACTGGCGAACAACTTGCAAGCCGTCGTGACCCAACAAATCATTCCGCGCATGTCCGGCGATGGTCGCGTGATTGCTTACGAAATCATGCAAGCCACCCCCGCAGTTCGCGCCCTGATCCGCGAGGGAAAAACCTACCAATTGACAAGCGTGATTCAAACCGGTGCAAGCGTCGGCATGATTACGATGGACGCCTGCCTTGCCGATCTGGTCAAACGCAAGGTCATCAGTTACGAAATGGGCTTCTCGAGGGCGGTGGATTCCAAGGAATTTGACCGTCTCAGTAAAATTACTGGATTCACCGATCAAAGCTTGAACACCCCAAACGCTGGTCAAGCTGGTCAACGCCCAGCCGCCGCCGCAACACCAGCCGCAACCACCACTGGGCAATTTGGCAGACGATAAACCGACGATAAACCAATGTCCAACAATACCTCGAGACGTTGAATGTCTCGAGGTTTTTTCATGCTCGAGCGGGCGCAGGGCAATGCGCCCCTACCGCTTCCTTTGGGAACGAACTTCGACTAAACTCGTAGTAAGACTTATGAAACCCGAAACCAAATCTGCCCAAACTTCAATGCTGCCGCTCGGCGTGCTGCTGTTGATCTTGTTGTTCACGCCACTTGGTGGTTTGTGGTGGTTGTTCTTGGTGGCACTAATCGCGCTTGCTTGGCTTAAATTCTTGCCGCTCGAGCGGGCATTGCTGTGGGGCGCAGTGATTTTTGCGGGAGGCTTGTTCAGCGCGGGCGGTTGGAACGCCTCGAGTGTCAGCCCCGTTTTTAACCCTCGAGCGGTTGAGGATTCGCAGGTTTTTGACACGGGTGGTTTAAAACGGCTCGAGGTTCGCGGTTTTAATGGTTTTATTCGTTTGAGTGTTGCAAACGACTCCAAGCTTGTAGTCGAACGCAAAGGCGGCGCGAGTTTAAACCTCGAGCGTCGCGGTGATGTGCTGTTGCTCACGGCGAAAAAACCGTTTTTTGCCTGGAATTCTGGAATCAATTTGACCTTAAGTGTGCCTGCCAACCTCGAGTTGAGTTTGAAAACCTCGAACGGTGTGATTGATGTGG
>JAYTKL010000134.1:0-2389 GCA_043730305.1 Deinococcales bacterium
TGCCAATTTTCAGGTTGAAACCTTTCGCCTCGAGTTCGGTTTGGGTGGGTCCAACCCAGGCGATCTCTGGGCTGGTGTAGACCACACCAGGGACCGCCACGGCATCGTTGACAGACTTTTTACCCGCGCAGCGCTCGGCTGCCACCAAGCCGTCTTTCATGGCTTTGTGCGCGAGCCAAATCCCTGGCACAACATCGCCAATCGCGTAAATTCCTGGCACGTTCGTCTCGAGCGTTTGCGGGTTGACTTCGACCGCGCTGCGTTCGGTTAACTTCACGCCAATTTCCTCGAGTCCCAAGCCCTGCCCTTTGGCGTGACGACCCACGGCGCTGACCACACGGTCAAAAATTTCAACACGTTTTTCTTTGGTCTCGAGATTCTCGAGTTCGACGTGCAAGCCGTCGCTTTTCTTTTCAAAACCGTTCGCGCCCGTCCGAACCGATATTTTGATGCCCTGTTTTTTATAGCTTTTCATGGCGATGCCAACGATTTCGGCATCCGCGCCAGCGATAATGCTCGGCAGTGGTTCGATCACGGTCACATCGCTGCCCAGGCGGTTGTAAATCGTGGCAAATTCCATGCCAATCACACCGCCGCCAATGCACAAGACCCGCGCTGGCACGGTTTCGGGAATCACCAGACCGCTTGTGCTGTCCACAATGTCATAACCGTCTACTGGAAAGGTTTTTAAGTAGTTGATACCGCCACCCACCGCCACAATGCAGTTCGTAAACTCGAGCGTCGTCTCACCATCTTTGGTTTTGACGGTTGCCGAGTTTTTGCTCGTCAGTTTCGCCTCACCCTCGAGCATGGTGACACCGTTACCTTTCAGTAAGCTCGAGATGCCGCCCGTCAGTTTTTTGACGATGCCCTCGCGGTATTTGTTGACGGCTTTCAAGTCCAGGTTCATCTCGAGGATGTTGAGACCAAAATCTTTGCCGTGTTTGGCGTTGTAAATTTCTTGTCCAACGTGCAGCAGCGCTTTGGTTGGAATGCAGCCGACGTTCAGGCAGACGCCGCCCCAGAATTCTTTTTCGGCAATCGCCACTTTCAAACCCAGTTGAGCCGCCCGAATGGCAGCGTGATAGCCGCCAGGTCCTGCACCGATCACAAACACGTCGTATTTCATGAAGCCTCCAAAGTGACAGCCCGTCTCGAGCTGGTTGATGTTCATTAGCAGTCTACCGCCGAAGTTGAAACTACGTTTGTATCTCAGAAAGCTCGAGTTTTAACGCCCGAATATGCTCTGGGTTGGTGCGACAACAGCCGCCAATCAGGTTTGCACCCGCATCAAACCAAACTCGAGCCTCCGATGCAAAGCTTTGGCAGGTTTCCTCACCGCTCCAGCACTTTAAAGTGGGGTCGTAAGTTTCGCCAGAGTTTGGGTAAACCACAAGCGGTTTTTGCGTGAAACCTCGAGCAGACCGCAGCAAATCGGGGATGAATTGCGGCGCGGTGCAATTCACGCCAACCGCAATCACTTGCCCGAAAGGCTCGAGCGCTTGCACACACTCGGCAAACGTCTCGCCGTTGTTGACATGCACGCCGTCCCTGGCGCTAAAACTGATCCAAGCCTTTGTGCCAGGAAATTCCTCGAGCAATTTAGCCAGTGCCGTTGCCTCGAGCAAACTGGGAATGGTTTCGCACGCCAGAATGTCTGCACCAGAAGCCACCAAAACCGCCAGGCGTGGGCGGTGAAATGCCATCAACTCGAGTTCATTCAAACCGTAATCGCCACGGTATTCCGAGCCATCCGCCAGAAACGCGCCGTAAGGACCAACGGATGCTGCCACAAACGGGCGAACTCGAGATACACAGTTTTCAGGTTTTGCCCAGAACGCATCTCGAGCCTCGAGTGCCAAACGGACTGACAATTGCATCAAATTGGCGGCTTGATCTGCACTCAGACCACGCTGCGCAAAACCTTCAAAAGTCGCCTGATAACTCGCAGTGACCGCGCAATCTGCTCCCGCCGCAAAATAATCCGCGTGAATTTCTCGAATCAACTCTGGCGTCTCGAGCAACACCCGCGCCGACCAGAGCGGGTCGTTCAGATCACACCCGCGCCGCTCGAGTTCGGTGGCAAGTGCGCCGTCCAGAATGACCACGTTTTGAGTTTTGAGAATGCTGGCAATGGGGTTGGGCATGAAAACACGATACCAGCCTTTGAAAATCTAGGGTTTCTCGAGCTTGAATTGAGTGTCTTGCCTGAATTTTGGTGAAGCTCAAGGGCTTGTGAAGGCATTTTAAGGACTCAAAATCGACAGGCACGCACCTTTTTTGAAGCTTCAGAACCCTTGACGAGCCTGAAAGTGCGTGATACCATCTCGTTCGCTTTTGTGGGTGGTTAGCTCAGTTGGTTAGAGCATCCCGCTGATAACGTGAAGGT
>JAYTKL010000135.1:0-12116 GCA_043730305.1 Deinococcales bacterium
ACCCTCGAGTTTTCCAACACGACCCCGCTTCCGGCTCGAATGTACGCCAACGAGGGTTGTGTGCAACTTTTGTTTTTTGAAGGCGAACGCCCAGAAGTCACGTATGCAGATCGCAAAGGAAAATATCAAGGTCAGACTGGTGTGACGCTGCCCAGGTTGTAAAACTCGAGGGTGAAGAAAAAATAATTACAGTGCCAGATGTTCGCGGATTCTCGAGTTGATGTCGGTCATCAATGGTACAGGCACAATTCCTAGCGTGTGTTTGATGCGTTTCCTCGAGATGTGTCGTATCAGCGCAATTTGGGCTTTGCTGTCGGTATCTAAACCCGTGTCCGCTTTTGGCAGCAGCACTTCGTGTGGGTAAATGCTGGAAATGTTGCTGGTGATTGGTACGACAACCAAAACGGGTGATAATTCGTTGGCATCGTCATTGGTGACGATAATGGCTGGACGGGTTTTGGCAGCTTCGGTTGTTAGGGCTGGGTCAAAATCGACAAGAACAATTTCTCCTCGTGTTAAATTCATGCGTTTGCCTCGTCAAGCGTTTCGTTTAAACCACTGTCCAACCAAGGGTCGTCAGTTTTGGTTTCAAATTCGGCGTTCATTTGTCTGTATCCGTTTCTTAAGATTTCTCGGCGCTCGAGTGTTTGAAGTGCGCGTAAAGCTTGTCGAATCACTTCGGTACGATTCTCGAGTTGATGGTTGAGTTGATACTCTGCAATAAATTTTGTGAATTCTGGCTCGAGTCGGGCAGTAATTGTGGTCATAATACTGAATGTAGCATAAATGTATTACACTTGTATTACAGAAATCGTCTTGACGATATCTTTTTTGTAGTTACATGAGGGGTGTGCAGACTAACGAAGTGTCTCCAATAAACTGAGTTCGCCAGAACCAGCCAAAGGAGACTCACCAATGATACCCTTAACCCTCAACATCAGCGTATTCCTCAACCAACTCGACACCCTCGAACTCCCGACCCTTGAAGCACCCCAAAAATACTCTGACCGAAGCCTCCTAAAACTCTTCCTGTACGCTCAAATACACAAAATTACCAGTTTCAAACTCCTAGCCAAAATGACCCTCGAGAAACCAGATTTACAACAACTTTGCAACCTCAAAACAGCCCCACACCGAACCACCATCAGTCGTCGTTTCAAAAGCCTTACAGACCCATTAGCACTCATACTCGATCAACTTACCGAAAAAGCCCAAGAACAAGAATTGATTGATGTCACGATCACCAGTACCGATAGCACCTTAATGAAAGCAAACGGTAACTTGTGGCATAAGAAAAACATGATTGCGAATGAACTACCCGCTTGTGGAAACATTGATACCGACGCGAATTGGGGTAAAAGTGGTTGTAAAGGTTGGACGTTCGGTTATGCCCTGTTCAGTCTAGTTGCTTGTGGACCACAGGGTATTGTTTGGCCACTCGAGAGTGTCTTGCATCCTGCAAATGCCAAAGATACTCCTGTGTTTAAAAAAGATTTGCTGACGCACTTACCAAGTCAAACGCAATTGCTACTGGCGGACTCTGGTTTTGACGACCAGCACTTAGCCAACTGCTGTAATCGACGAAAGATTACGTTGGTGACACCAATTTCTAGTATTGGGAAGCACAGTCCGAAGAAACGTTTAGCTCGAGCGGCGTTGTTTGCCACACCTGATGTTCGGGAGGCTTTTGTGTTACGCAAGACGAGTGTAGAACCGTTTCAAGGTCAGATCAAGGATGTGTTTGGTTTAGAGCGTTTACCAGTGAAAGGTTTGTTGAACGTGCGAGCGTTGTGTGTTTTGGCGGTGGTGACGTACTGCTTGCTGGTGTTGTTCAATGTTGGGTTGGGTCGGTCTGCTCGAGCGATTAAAGAGACGATGTATTTGCTTGCGTGACCATGCACACCCCTCATTTACCTTGTTGGCACTGCAATTTCGGTGGTTTCGGCGCGGTGTACGCATTTGCAGGTCAGCCTTCCAGCCCATCAGGAAAATGGTGTTATCACCTGCGCCTTTCACGGCGCACAATTCGAGTTGTTGACCGGACAGTGCCGCTATTTTCCAAATTCGCCAAAGCTTTTGGATTCAAATCAGGCACACGACTTGCGGGTTTACCCAGTCCAGATAGAATCGTGTCCAAGTGGATTGTGATTGACTTCTTCAAAAGGTAAAATTACCCGATGCGTCCGATTCAAGTGCTTCCCGCCGAAATTGTGCGCGAAATTGCGGCAGGCGAGGTCATCTCTCGCCCCGTCGATGCGGTCAAAGAATTGCTCGAGAATGCGCTTGATGCTGGCGCAACCCGTATCGAACTCGAACTCGAGCGCGGCGGCTTGGCACAGATTCGGGTGACAGATGACGGTGCGGGTATTGGGATGGAGCAGATAACACTCGCACCAAAGCGATTCGCCACCTCAAAGCTCGATGCTGAAAATGGACTTTTCAGCATTGAAAGCCTTGGTTTTCGTGGTGAAGCCCTCTGGAGTATCGCTTTCGCCGCAAGTTTGGTGTTGACCTCGCGTCCCAGAGATCAACTTGGCGGCGCAAAAGTGATTGCTTACGGTGAGGAAGCCATTCTCGAGCGTGTGGCGTGTGCCTCTGGCACGAGCGTCGAGGTGCGTGATCTGTTTCAAGATTACCCTGCGCGTCTGGCATCGCTCGAATCTCCCGCACTCGAGGCGCGGCGGGTGATGGTGCTGTTAAACCGTTACGTGCTGCATTACCCAAATGTGGCATGGCGAGCCGCGATTGACGGCGACGCCAAACTGATTCACACCCCAGGCGGTTACCGCCAAGCTGTCGCCACGGTGTACGGCGCGATGACCGCCAACCGAATGCTCGAGGTGAATTTAACCGATGGTGATTATGCCCTGGCTGGCGTGGTGTCACGTCCCGAAATGGCGCGACCGAGGCGCGACCGAATGCACATAGCCGTGAATGGTCGTCCAATCGAACTCGAAGAAGGCGTGGCGCAAGCGGTTTTAAAGGCGTTTCAAGGTTTGCTGCCCAAGAATTATGCGCCAATTTGTGTGCTTGACATTTCAGTGCCGCCGCAAAAACTCAATGTCAATACGCACCCTTCCAAACTGCGGGTCGGTTTTCTCGAGCCTGAATTGATTCGAGATTTGATTGAAACGGCAATCGTGACGGCTTTACGGACGCATCCATTGGCGAAATCTGCCCCAGAACCTCGAGTCGTCACGGGTCCAATTCGGGCGTTTGGAAGTGGTTTTCCAGCACTTTTGTACATTGGCGCGTACCGCGATGCGTATTTGCTGGCGGAAGGTGACGGCGATCTGTGGTTGATCGACCAACACGCCGCCCATGAACGGATTTTGTATGAAGAACTCGAACGCGCTTTCGACGCGGGGCAAGCTTTGGAACTCCCCGAACCAGAACTGATTCAACTCACCCCGCTCGAGGTTGCTCACTTTGAAGCCCGAGCGATTGACCTCGAGGCTTGGGGGTTAATCCTCGAGCCGTTTGGCGCAAGTCTTTACCGCGTTCGGGCGTTGCCGGCGGTTGTTTTGGGGCTACCACTGCCCGATCTGGCTCGAGAGATCGTCCATGAGGCTTTGGGCGAGCATGAAGCCAAACGGGCGGTGCTTTCGAGATTGGCTTGTCATCCTGCCATTAAGGCGGGACACAAATTGGCATACAAAGCCGCATCAGATTTGCTCGAGGCACTCAGGGCTTGTGAAGTTCCGTGGACGTGTCCGCACGGGCGACCCACCGCCTTGCGGCTGACCGAACGCGATTTGGCACACCAATTTGGTCGCCGCAGCGCCAGAGATGTGGCTCGAGTTGGCGACGAACGCTCAAACATTGAGAATCAAAACTTAGAATCTTGATTTTGCCAAAATGTTCAAAAATCTAGACAGCGCCGTCTCAACGGTATTAAAGCCATTAGGTTTAGACTCTGACTTAGAAAAATTTTTAAAATACAGACCAGCTCGGGGTTTCCTCGAACTGTTATTTCTGCTACTATTACAATTGTCACGAGGTAGACTCGAGATTGGGTTAGGGAAAAGTTTTAAGGAGGGTTTATGAACTTATTGGATATGGTCAAAGGTCAATTAACTGAAACTGTTTTGGGTCAACTTGGAAAAGCCGTCAATTTATCACCGAGCGATGTTTCAAAAGCCATGAATGTCATCGTTCCCGCACAAGTCAGCGTCTTGGCTCAACACGGCGCAACCCCGCAGGGAGCGCAAGGTTTACTGGGAATGCTCGGACAATTTGCCAACCTGGGCAATTTTGGTAGTTTGCTGGGAATGGTAGGCGGAGCGGGCGGTTTACTGAAGATCGGCGAGTCGGTATTGCCTGCACTGTTGGGCGGCAAACTGCCTGGTGTGCTCTCGGGATTGGCATCACACACCGGACTTGGTCAAAGTGCGATTGGTGGTCTGATGAGCATGGCTGGACCGCTGATTTTGGGTCAACTTGGAAATCAAGTCAAAACCACAGGCATGGACGCTGGCGGTTTGGGCAAATTGCTCGGCGGACTTCAAGGTATCGTCGGACCCATGTTGCCTGCGGGTTTCTCGAGCACCCTGAATTTGGGTTCGGCGGCAGGAGTTCTGGGCGCGATTCCAAACATCGGTGGTCTGGTTTCTGGTCTGATGGGCGGTGCGACGGGCGCAGGTGTCAATCTGGCTTCGGGCGCAGCCGGCACTGCCGCAGCTTCGGCGGCTAAAGTTGGCGGCGCTGTCGCAGGTGCGGCATCGGTGGCATCTGCTGTGGGCGGCGCAAGCACCCAACGCGCCGCTGGCATTCCTTGGCTGCCCATTGTTGGTGCTCTGGCAGTGGCAGGGTTGGGCTGGTTCTTCCTGGGGCGCGGCAACGGCGGCACGACAGCCCCAACAACACCCGTCACAGAAACCAGCACGACATCAACCAGCACTTCAACCACCAGCGGCGACACGATGGCAGTCACTTGTGATGCAGCCTATTCACTCGGCGTCACCGACGGCGAGACGGTCACTGAACCCTTCCAATTTGGTGGAACGGGCAAAGGCAAGGGATACAACATTACCGTGTATCAAGCCGATGGTCGCAGAATTGGCAGCAAAGACTTGCCAAACGATAACGATTGCAAATGGGGTTACTTGAGCAAGCCAACCAAAGGCAATATCAAATACGAAGTCCGCGAAATTGGCGGCAGCGATATTGTTTCAACCGTGACACTCAACGTCAAATAACCAAGTTGTGTTCGAGAAAGGCAACTGGTGTTAAACCAGTTGCCTTTTTTGTTGCACTCGGGCTTGCAGTTTTGAAGTTCGAGAAAATGTAGACTCGAGCCATGAAAATACAATTTTTTGGTCATTCCTGCGTGATGTTCACCACATCGCAAGGCAGGTTGTTGGTTGACCCATTTTTGCAAGGCAACCCTGTCAACCGAGTGCCTCTCGAGGAGATTAATCCTGATGTGGTTGTCATCACGCACGGTCACGGCGACCATTTTGGCAACGCTCTGGATTTGGAAGCCAAAGGTACTCAGTTGATCTCGAGCGTCGAGGTGGTTGGTTATGCCCAAAAGAATGGTGCAAAAAACGTGATTGGCATGAACATCGGCACGTACCAATCAAAAGTGGGTAAAGTCAAGTTTACGCCCGCTTGGCATTCCTCGAGTTTGCCTGATGGCAGTTACGGCGGAATGCCGATGGGCGTGATTCTCGAGTTGGACGGCAAGAAAATTTATCACACTGGCGACACCGCACTGTTTTCGGACATGAGCCTGATCGGCAAGGCGGGCATTGACTTGGCTTTTGTCTGTTGCGGCGATTTTTACACGATGGGCGTTGAGGACGCGCTCGAGGCGGTCAAGTTGATTCAACCCAAAGCCTTCGTGCCAATTCATCACAGCACTTTTGCCGCGATTGCCCAGGATGCTCAAAAGTTTTGCGATCATGCCGAAATGATTGGGGTTAAAGGATACCCGATGAAACCTGGTGAAATCCTCGAGTTTTAAAGGTTTTTGGTTCACATCACGAATTGACTTCCAGACTCGAGGTTGACTGGGTTTGGCAACATTGATCGTTCAGGTTGATCCTCAGCCGAACTTCAGCCCGTAAAGAACGCGTCCTCAAAAAAACCCGAGATACTGCCATTTGAGGTTCATGATGCGCGTCGGGCTTTTGAATGTATTGAAACAAACCGTTCAAGAATGGCAGCAGGACAACGTACCCACCCAAGCGGCTGCATTGGCGTATTACACCATTTTTGCACTTGCGCCTTTGCTTTTGGTGGTGTTGGCGGTGGCAGGCTTGTTTGTGCCAGCCGACGCGGCTCGTTCACGCCTGTTGTCAGAGGCGGCAGGCTTAATCGGCAAAGATGGAGCCGAATGGCTGCAATTGACGCTCAAGCGGGCATCTTCAAATCAGGGCACGGGCATTTTGAGCGTGGTTCTTGGCACGCTTGGCTTGATTTTGGGAGCCAGTGGCGCGTTTGGACAGTTGCAGCAGGCGTTGAACAAAATTTGGGATACCAAACCGCCCGCCAATTTGGGGGCTTTGGTTCGCGCTCGAGCGGTGTCTTTCGGATTGGTGTTGGTTCTCGGATTTTTGTTGTTGGTGTCGCTATCGGTGAGTGCCGCGCTGAGTGGTTTAGGTGAAAGGCTTGGTTTGTCACCTGACGCTGGTTGGATATGGGGATTGCTGTACGAAAGCTTTTCAGTGATTCTGGTGGGTTTCTTGTTCTCACTCATCTACCGTTTTTTACCTGATGCGCCCGTGGGCTGGCGCGAAGCCTTGATTGGTGGTTTGGTGACATCTGTCTTGTTTGGCATTGGCAAAACGCTAATCGGCTTGTACCTAGGACGTAACGCAGGGACTTCTGTGTTTGGTGCTGCTGGCACTCTGGCTGTGGTGCTGCTCTGGATTTATTACGCGGCGCAACTGGTTTTGTTTGGCGCAGAATTTACCCAGGTGTTGGCAAAAGAAAATCAGAGTTCAATGTCAACCGCCACTCAAACGCGTCAGCCACTCGAGGTTTCGCAAACAGTTGTGAGCCAGCCTCAAATGCTATTGACTCCAAACCCAAACCTGAAAGTCTTGGCTGGCGTTGCCACGCTTATCATGGTGCTTATGGCGTGGCGCAACGAAGGTAAAGTAAGTCAAGAAAAAGCGACCAAGACTCAAGAACAACAGGTTTCATCTTGAACACCAACCCAACTCCAACGTCTGCGGGATGGTTGGCTCGAGTGATTGGTTTTATCAACCAATAGTTCAAGCCCATCAAATATCTTCAACGACCTTTGTCATAAGCTCCCGCAGTCCCAATGGAACTGATCTGAAACTTGAAACGACTCAACTCGCGCTCAGCTTCGCATCAGTTTCAGTGTTTATGTTTTATGTTGCAATACTTTTAAGCAGGTTTGCCATCAAGGACGAACCTCAAAGGAGAATCTCATGAGCATTCAAGAGACCATCAAGAACGCAGCCGAATCAGTCAAAGAAGGTTTAGAAAATTTGGGGGAGGCAGCCAAAGAAAAAATCGAACTGATCAAAGAAGATTTGAAAGACGCCCGCAAAACCGCCGACGGCGCTCGAGATAAAGTCAACTCTGCGGTGCATGATGCCGCAGCCCAAGCCCATGAATTCAACGCCAAAGCCAGCGATAATCTTATGACCAAAGCCTCAGAAAGCGTTAAAGCTGGCGTCGAACACGTCAAAAGTGCCGTTGATGACGTAAAAGGTGATGCAAAGCTCGAGGATGCAAAGCGCTGAATTTGAAACTCACTTCAAAACTGCTTGGTCGCTTTTAACCACTGCAACTCGAGCAAGCAAACTTGGGTGTAGACAATCTCGAATTTGCTCGGATTGAACCTATACTTTAATTGGAGTTGTAAATCAAGGCTCGAGCGATAGAAACCAGCAAAAAGGGTTTATGAAAGCCGTGGTTGATGCAAAACCAATTTAACGGTATTGTGCGCGTTGCAACATGTAATAACCAATTCCAAGCATGGCAATGTTGGCAATCCAAGGACCAAGAAATGCGGGCAGTAAACCGTAACGTCCCAAGGTTTGACCTAAAAACAATGCCAAATAATAGGCAACCGCAATTAAGACCGCAATGCCAAAAGCCACACCGTTGGATCGCAAACCGCCAGCCGCTACAGGAATTGTCAGCAACAAAATTGCCAGGTTGGCAAATGGCACCGCAGTCTTGTATCCCAGCAGCGAGGCGTTATCTCGAGCGGTTTGTCCTGTGGACGCCTTCCATTCGTCATAAACCGTACTGATGCTTCTGGTGTCTTCAAACCCACCTTTGGTGTTTTCGGCGATGATGGCATCGACTGTTTTACCGAGTGTGAATGTGGTTGTGGCATTCGGGTTTAAAGACCGTTTTTGATTGAACGGAAACAAACTGTACAGTTGTTGAGGGCTGGGGTTTGCGGGAAGGTCTGAGAGTTTAGAAAAGTCAATTTGATAACCTTCAAAGCCTTTGAGGGTTATTTTTTTGCTGGTCAGCACAGCAGAATCGGCAAAATAAATGCTTTGAAGTTTGTTTTGCGTTGGATTCCAAGATTCAAGCCTGACCCCTTTTATTTCGCCGTTGGCAAAACCAGAAAAGTAGACCAAGTAATTGTTACCAACATCAATGGTTTTACCAGCAATATACGCAAATGCGTTCCCGCCGCCGTCCAATGAACCCCACCAAGTCGATGCCACTTTTTCATTGGCTCGAGGAGTTACATATTCTGCCAAGTACAAACCAAAGACTGCCAGAACAGTTCCCAAAACCAGCAAACTTCTGGTCAGACGGCTTAAACTGATGCCGCCAGCAAAACTTGCCAGCAGCTCGTTGTCTTTTGCGAGCCGCCCAAACACCAACAAGACGCTAAAAACGATTGCCAGAGGGAACGCCCGCAGGGCAAATTCAGGAATTTGGTACAACAACCACCTGCCAGTAGCACTTGCTGGCAAAGCACCCAGATACTGCGCCCTGGCAATCAGGCTTTGAAACAAGAACAATGCCACGTACAAACCAGTTCCGATCAAAAAATTGGGTACAACCTCACGAAAAACATACCATTCGAGTCGTTTCACAGACTGACCTTAACCAAGAGGAATTCAAGCATCTCGAGCATCTTAACGGAATCTCAGACCGAAACTGAACTTAAAGCCTGTGATCGCAACCGGTTTACCAACCGCCAGATTTTGTTGGGTCAAATACAGTCCAAAATTAAAACCGAAACTCGAGGAGTAAATCGTGACGCTCGAGCCGAACTCGCCGTATTGGGTGATGAAATCGTATGTGACCAGTGGGTTCAAACTGAAGTTTGGGGTTTGAAATGGGTTATCGAAATTGTCGTTCAGGACAATGCCGTCGTAAAAATCCAGGTCGAAGCTGGCGCGGAGGATTTGGTTGTTAAACGGTTGTGGGTTGTTCAAAAAGGCTTTGCGCAAATCAACGATCAAAGTCAAACCCAGTTGAGGGTTGCGAAAATTGACGCCTTGAAAACCGAGAGCGGGGGTTGCCCCAACAGGCGGTGTGAAATTTATTCCAATGGTCAAGGTGGTTGCTGGAGTGGTCGCATACCTTGCAAACACGTTCGTACCAAACGCTTCCAGCCAAGAAATCCCGCTCGAGATCGAACCCCAGTTTTGTGCCGCGATTCGTACCGCGTACCTGGCATTGAAACTCGCGTTTGCATTTAAAACAAATCCGAATTTTTCAGTTTGAAATGGATAGGCAGTCAAATTAATGCCAGCGGCAGCGTTAAAACTAAAATCTGAGATGCTTTTACTCCAACTTAGCGTTGGTGCAGCCCGCAGGAACACTTGGTTTTGAGCGTTTGAAATCTCGGTTGTGGCTGGAGTTAAAGCTTCTTGCCAGACGTGCCCGTACTCGAGTTTCGCACGGTAATTAAACACGCCAACCTCGCTATTAAGTACACCTCCAATGGCGTAACCAACGCGTTCGTCACCGCTCGATCTAGTCGGCGAGGGGGTGGCGATTCTGCGACCAGTATCAAAATTAAACGTGACAGTAAAACCACTGTTCGGGTCACGTTCGATAAAAAAGCGAAAACTGTTGTACGTCGCTGCGATATCGTCCTGCCCGACAAAGTACGTCCAACCCTCCTTCACGCCGCGCATAAACAAGGTTAAGTTTGTCGCGGTCGTGCTCGAGAATAAATTGTTGCCGATTGCCGTTAGCTTGCCTTCTTCACCAGTTAAAAGTCTTAAATTGCTGACGCCAAGATTTAAACCGGCTCCAAAACCAATCACCAGCGGAATCTCGAGCGGATAGTTTGGGTCATAGGTGTAAGACGCCAAATGAATAGGAATGCCAAAAATTTTAATTTCGGTGTCCAGCAAAGTGAAAACACCAGCGTCGTTTGATATCGCTCGATTGGCGGTAAACGTCAGGTCGGCATTGCTCGAAACCCGTCCGAGCGACCCTGTGACGGTTTGGGCGGTGGCTGAGCCATTTTGGATGGTGGCATCGGTTGAGTTGACCACAATGTTTGAACTGGCGTTGCGCAGACCCGTCACGACCAGCGTATCGTTTTTAAAAATAGCGGTGGTCGTGGCATAACGTTGGGCGATCTGTCCACCCGCCCCGATCTTGTCAATCACCGAACGCTCGAGGGTCAAATCTTGCCCTTTCAGCACACCACGTTCGGCTTTGATGATGTAGATTCCATCTGGCAAACCAGATTTCTTGTACGAGCCATCAATCCTCAAGTCCAAAGTCTCGAGGTTGATGTTGTCATCTTTGGCGACCACCCTTTTGACCGTACCTTGAGCGCCACGGGCACGAATTTTGGCGTTGTCGGCGCTTAAGGTGTTGTTTGATTCCTCGAGCGTCAAGATTGGGGCTTCGAGCGCCCAACCGTTTTGTTCAAAGCAACCGTTGATAAATTTGGTGACACCATTTTCGGAATCTAAACTGGTCGCCCGAACGACGCCGACACCCTCAATAGTCAATTGATCCCCGTCAGGAACGGCTGGGCAAAGTGAATTTTCTTGTGCGTGAGCCAAAGAGCCGCTCAAGAGACACAATGAGAAAATAACGGAAGCTAGTGTAGGACGAATCACGCGCCACTTTACCTGTTTTTCCCGAGCAAGCCAAGGTATCTGGCTTTGACCGCCTCTGGGATGGAGTTTCCAGTTTTGGTGCTGGTGGCTTTGCCAGTGCCGCTGAATTTAATCCAGAGCATCTGCCCCTCGAGTTTGGCTTTGCCTTTTTCTTGAAACACGTAATTGCCACTGAGGAATGCTTCATGGATTTTGCCGTCAATCACGGCGCTGTTGGCACGAATGTTGGGACTGGCGGCGCTGACGTTACCGGGCGAGACCAGAATGCCTGCTTTAGGGTAAGCGATTGCAAAGCCGCTCGAGATCGATTTGACCTCGCTGGTCGAAACGTTTAAAGGTCCTGAGAGCGCCATACGGTCAGAGGCAATGTTCCATTCGATTTTGGAAGCCGTTATGTTTTGCGCTTGCGATGTGATGATGGTCGCGTTGCTGGCGTTCAAAAATGCACCATCTTTGACTTTGATATAAGACGCCTTGATCGTGATGCCGTTGACGTTGTCAATCACCGTACCGCCTTGACTCATGGTGGTCACGCCGTCCGCATCGGTTTCTTGATCGCCGTTGGGTTGAATCACCAAGCCGCCTTGGGCGAGCGCAATGCCAAGCAATAAACTCGAGATGGTTAAGATTCCTTTTTTCACGAGGTTATCTTAAACGCCACTCGGTGTGTACCGTGAGGATAGATTAAATTTAGCCAATCAACCGCGCATTATGAAGCTTTGGCACTGATGATTTGCGTACTTGGAAGCATAAACGGCTTTCCGTGTGCGTCTGTGATTTCAAAGGCGTCTCGCCATTTGTCCCTTAAAAAATCGATCGTGTAGACTTGTCGCGTTTGGGGTGTAAATCCAGTCTCGAGCAGCAAAATTTCGAGTTCTTTGCCGCTTGCCCAACCAAAAATTTCACCAACCTCAATATCCCAGTTGGTCGTGTAAAAGTATTTGGTGGCAAATTCGTAAAAATGACTGGCTTCTAGAGGGTGTTTGAATTCGCCCTAAACGATATTTCCTGAAGAATCACCGTTCAACACAACACCCTGAAATTAAAGGGGTAGGCTACATTTCCGATGAA
>JAYTKL010000136.1:0-2787 GCA_043730305.1 Deinococcales bacterium
GAGTACGCGATGGTGCAACACTTTCAGATGCGGGCGGGGCGTGTGATCGGGCGCGACAAACGCTTTTTAACGGGCGCAGAGGACGCGACGCTCGAGGAAATTTTGAAAGCCTTCATGCAAGATTATTATGGTGTCGCCATGCAGGTTCCGCCACTGGTTTTGATTCCAGTCGAATTTGAAGACGCCAGCGTCTGGCAAGAATTCCTTTCCTCTCGAGCGCACCGCAAAGTCGAACTGCGCTTCCCACAGCGCGGCGAAAAAGTTGATCTTTTGGAGATGGCAACCCGCAACGCCCACACAGGTTTGGAAGCCGAACTGGCGCTTCTCGAGAAACGTGGCGAAAACCCTGGCTTGGAGGGTTTAAAAGAAATCCTGGCATTGCCCGAACGCCCCTGGCGCATCGAAGGCTACGACAACAGCAACTTGTTTGGCACAAACATTGTCTCGGGCATGGTGGTCTTTGAAGGCGGACGCTCCAGAAAAGGCGAGCACCGCCGTTTTAAAGTCAAAGGCTTGGATCATCCAGACGATTACACCGCCATGCGCCAGACCATCACACGGCGCTTTACGGGCGGCTTGTCCGACAAACTGCCCATCCCAGATTTGCTGATGATCGACGGCGGTCACGGGCAGGTTAACGCTGCGCTCGATGCCCTGCGAGAAGTTGGACTCGAGATACCCGTGGTTGGGCTTGCCAAACGCGAGGAAACCATGATTTTGCCCAGCATTTACGGGGCGCAGTGGTGGCTCAAATCTGGCACAATCCTCGACCAGAAGCGCGAGATTAAACTTCCCGAGACCCACCCCGCCCTGCGAATGCTGATTGCCGTGCGCGATGAAGTTCACCAGTACGCGATCACCTATCACCGCAAACTTCGCGCCGACGCCATGATGACCAGCATTTTTGACGACATTCCAGGCGTTGGACCCAAACGCCGCGAGGCACTGCTCGAGCATTTCACCAGTCTTGAAGAACTTCGCGCGGCAAGGCTCGAGGTGATTGCTCGAGTGCCAGGGGTTGGCTTGACGGCAGCACACGCGATCAAAACGCATTTGGGAAATGGGACTGGGGCGGTGGTGACGGACGTGGGAAATGCTGCCAAAGGGGCGCAAGAAGAAATCTCGAGCCTGTAAGATTCATAAATCCTGAATCTATTTTCGGTAATTGACCTTCAACAAATCCAGTCGCTCGAGATGAGATTTGAGTCGCTCGAGAAACCCATCATAATTTCTTGAAGTTTTATCACTCCAAACCACTTCAGAAAAAGCGCTCAAGCGCGGGAAACTCATGTATTCGACTTGGTCAAAATCTTTCATATATTCCGTCCAGTGTTGCGCTTGCGATCCTAAAACGTGCCGCGCCTCGAGTTCGGTCAATTGCGGCGGAATTGGTTCGTAGGCATACACTTTTTCGAGAGGCGTGAAACCACCAATTGCCAGTGGCTCGAGTTCCTTGTTTTGGCTTTGGTAATGGTCAAAATAGGTGGCATATTCGGGCGTCATGACCACATCGTGTCCCGCTTTGGCAGCGGCAATTCCGCCCTCCTCGCCGCGCCAGCTCATGACGGTGGCGTTTTCGGTCAGCCCACCCTCGAGAATCTCGTCCCAACCCACAAGTCGGCGTCCCTTGGCGGTCAAAAACTTGTCCATGCGTCCAATAAAATAACTTTGCAGCGCGTGTTCGTCGGCAATACCAAGTTCGGTCATTCTGGTTTGGGCGGCAGCGCTTTGCTCCCACTGGGTTTTAGGGCATTCGTCGCCGCCAACATGAATGTACTGGCTGGGGAAAATCTCGAGCACCTCTTCAAGAATATCTTGCAACAACAAAATCGTTGGCTCGAGCGGGTTAAAAACGTTTTCGTTGACGCCCCATTTCGCCCACACCTCGAGTTTTTCGCCCGTGTTGCCAAATTCTGGGTAGGCAGCCAGGGCAGCTTGGGCATGACCGGGCATCTCAATTTCGGGCATGACCGTTACATGGCGCTCAAGGGCATAAGCGACAATTTCTCGAGCCTCACTTTGGGTGTAAAAACCGCCGTGTGCAATGCCGTCAAATTCAGGATGTTCCTGCATTCCATGACCGATCATGGTGTGTTTTCGCCAAGCCCCAACTTCAGTCAAACGTGGGTATTTTAGACTCTCGAGCCGCCAGCCTTGATCGTCAGTCAAATGCCAGTGAAAAACATTGAGTTTGTGGAGCGCCATCAGGTCAATAAATTTCTTGACAAACGTTACGGGCATGAAGTGGCGGGAAACATCCAAGTGTGCGCCACGCCAAGCAAAACGCGGTGCATCCGAAATCTCGAGACATGGGATTGACCAGACCGTATCGACTCGAGCATCTTTGAAAATACTGGTCGGCAAAAGCTGACGCAAACTTTGAACCGCGTAGAACAAACCAGCTTCACTCGAGGCTGTTAACTGAACGCTCGAGTTTGAAACACGCAGTTCGTAAGCTTCAGACCCCTCAATTTTTTGGTTCAATTCCAAGTGAATTGTGCCGCCCGAGCCTTCAATCACCGGCAGGACAAAACCTGTCGCGGGGCGTAAAAACCCAGCCAGTTGTTCGGCTTTCGCTCGCGCCGCCGCACTCGCGCTGATGCTGGCATTCTCTAGCAATACAAACTGTCCCTCGAGTAACTTTTGATGGTTCGGTTGCGGAATGATGGTTGACATGATTCAGCATAACTCGAGTTGAGGCTTTTCGTGGCAAAATGCTTGCATGACCATCAAAGCCGTATTTTTTGACGTGGGCGAAACCCTGGTGAACGAGGAACGTCAGTGGGG
>JAYTKL010000137.1:0-17792 GCA_043730305.1 Deinococcales bacterium
ATGTACTCGGCTTTGTCGAGCATCACGCCCATAATCAGTGGGCTGCCCGCCACCAGATCGCGGTTGTCTTTCCCGAGCATTTTCGGTACGCCCATGCGCCGCATGATCTCGACGCCGGTCGGACTCATGATCTGTTTGGCAAAAGGTTTCAAAGGTCCTGGCAACTGGTCAAAATGAATGCCGTCGCCGCGTTCCTCGAGTTCCTTTTCGCTAAATCTAAAGTAAGGGCGGTAGCGTTCAAAAAACAGACCGTCGCTAATCAGTTTTTCCATGCTGCGTCCAGCCAAATCCGCGATGGCGGCACGTTTTTTCTGGTCTTCGATCAAAATAAAACGCCACGGTTGAGAATTAAAATGGCTTGGCGCTCGAGACGCCGCCTCCATCAAGATGCGCTGATGCTCTCTACTTACAGGACGCGGATCGAACGGTCCGTTGGTGGTTTTACGGTTGTTGATGACTTCAAAAAAATCCATACACGTCCTTTAATTTCTCGAGCCTAACCTTTTAGAGCAGTGCAAGTCCGTAACCCACCAGACCGAGTAATGTCAAAATCATGTGCGGTCTCGTGCCGCCCTTGTAACGCGGCAAGACTGCCAGAGCGCCAATCGTTAGGGTAAGCATCCACCATTTAGACCTGGCAATCATCAAACCGACAATAGCCAAAACCGCACCAACAAAAACCACAAAATACAACGCATGATGCACCCAACGCATTTTGTGCAAACTGACCCGGCGCAATTGAACCGCCGCGCCAAGCGCCAGGTTTGCCAGGTACAACCCCAAACCGATGATTGGCAGTACCGTCTCGAGCGTCATGCCGAACAGCTTACCAAGACAGAGTGATTAAAATTCTGCGATTCGGTAGGCAAACTCGCCGTCGTCTTGGAACATCATGTCCAAATACTGGCGTTTCTCGAGCGCGTCGATCATGGCAAATCTGTTTTCCTCGTCGATCAAAATGCCGTCTTTCATGACGGTATGACCGTAGACGCCAAAAAGGTGACCACTGGCGGTGACCAAGTACGGTTTATCAACCCACCAGCGTTTGGTGTCGGGGTCGCCGTAAAAAAAATCGTCGTAAGACGCCATGCCCGGGGTGGGTCCGGCGTGGGCAAATTGCACCCCATGAATCCGAACCTCGGATTGCCAGGTGCGCATCCAATCTTGCAAGTCTTGGGGCAGCGCCAAACCGCCTTTGGATTCGTCAAATTCGGCATGGGTCAAACCCACCGCCGTCCCCAGCAAGAAATTATGATCGAGTGCCGCCGCGTCATGGTTGCCCAGAATGATGCTGACACCGCCCTCGGCTTCGTCCACAAAATTTTTGATCTTGTACAACTCTCGGGCTTGAGCTTTGGAGGCGCTGCGCAAGTGCTCTGGGTCGTGCCAATCGTAATTTTCGCGTCCGGTCAGTTCTTCGTAGGCTTCCTGGGTTTTGGGATGCACCAAATCGCCAATCAAAATCACGCGGTAACGCCCGTCCAGCACAGGCTGAGATGGTTTGCCGTCGCTGGTGGCTGCATAAGATGCCTTCAAGGCAGACCACAAGTGTCGCCAGTCTGCGTGAATATCTCCGATTGCAATCACCTTCACCATTGGAATCCATCATATCAAGGAAACAATTCGTTTCGGGTGTACTTCAAGCACCTCGAGTGGGCTGTTCAGACTCGAGTTCAAATAAAAAGGCGTTTCTAATTTGAACTTTCAGGTCGAACGCGATCCATCAAGGACACTTTGCAGCAAATCTCGAGCTAGACTTGCAGCGTGTCATTTTTGCCTTACAAACTCAAACGCTGGCAGTGGGTGTTGGTCGGCGTGGCGCTGTGCTGCTATTTTACCTTTGCCACGTTTAACGTGTACGGCGGCTTTTACCTGGGATTTCCACCGTACACGCCACTTTTCATGAACGATACCCGCATGACTTTCGAGCGTCAATTTAACCTGACCCGCAAATCGAGGCTACATTTTTACGGCGAACTGCGCGAGGGTCGCACCACTGTAAAACTGAACGGTGTCGAAAAAGCCGTATTGCTGGGCAGGATTGACAAGGGTATTACGCTCGAGGCTGGTGATTGGGTTTTAACCCTCGAAAACAATTCTTCGACTGGGCAGTTGGGGTTTGAAATTCAGTGACATGTTTAAAACGTGTCATTCGAGCCTGAATTTGCAGTCAACGCGCCAACAGTTAAAGCTCGAGCCGAATTTAGACCTTCGGCTCGAGCTTCGGTATTCGCGGCTTACCTGATCTTGCCGTTCAGTCCATTTGGGAAAAAGCCGCCCTTGCCTTTGCCGCCCAAGTAGACAATGTTAAGCACCTGGGTGGTCGTGCGGCTGAAGGCGATTCCGTTGGCATCGGTTGGCACAAGGTTTGCCCTGTTTTTGATCAAAACACCCTGGTCGCTGTCGGCTGTACCGTCTACCGAGTCGCGCAGGGCAGAGATTGCATCAACGACCTGATGAACCCTCAGACCGGCGGCGGCAATGGTCGAACGCTTTTGATACAGCAAGGTGCGGACGATGCCCGCATGGTACGCCTCGACGCTCAAGATGCCAGCCGCCGCCTCGAGATAGGCTGGATTGGTGATCAGTGGGGCAGCGCCCTTGTAAGCGGTCACGCCCACGTCCTCGAAAATAAACGCGCCGTGCAAAAAGAACAATTCGTTGGCGTACGGGTCAAAGTTCTTGATCGCGTTTTTGCTGGCGGCGGCAGCGGCGGCGGCAAAAGCGGGTCCAATGTCAATCGTTGGACGGGCGACGGCTTTATCGCCGAGTGCCTCGCGCAAGAATTTGACGTGGTTTTCTTCGTCATTGGCGATTTCTTCGGCGTATTCGCGGGCAGCCCGACCAAAGGCGTTGCTCGAGAATTTGACTTTCTTGCCGCCGATCACGTTTGAACCCATACCCATCGCGCCGCTTGCCGAGGAGATGCCTGATATTTTGTAACTCGGTTTGCGACCCACCGCCGCCAGGTAGAATTCGGCTTCAAGGTACTCGAGGTTGAGGGCGAAGTTCAACACGTCCACGTCGATATCGGGTTTGGCAGCCATGGTGGTTGCCGTGGTTTGGGCAAGCCCGATATTCGCGGCGAGACTTCCGGCTCCGAAGAGGGCGGCTCCCTGCAACAATTGGCGACGGTTCAGGATTTTCGAGTTCATGATTGCTCCTTGTAAAACTTGTCTGCACAAATTTCTGTGATGAATGAGACAAGCCCAGGTCAGATGAACATGCTCGGTTGAGACCAAACAACCAACTGGCTGAGGCGCGGCTGATGCTCGTGCGGTCAAGTTGACAGTTGAATGCTCGAGTACCTGACACCAAGCTCGAAAATCGGGTACACTTTTGGTGCAGCCCCAACTTATTGGAAGCGATTCCAGTTTTTCTCTCGAGGAGGTTTTATGAAGCGTTTTTTGCTGGCACTCAGCTTGATTTGCATCGCCCTATTGTCAATTCGTCCAGATGGACAAGCTCAGGCAAGTCGTGTCGTTCGATTGGCAGGCACTATCCAAGAAGCCCTGGGCGCAAAAGCCTGGGACCCAGCCGGCGATGTCACCAAAATGGAGGAAACCACGCCCGACCATTACGAATTTGTCACCGCCTTTCCCAAAGGTAGTTACGAGTACAAAGTCGCCATCAACGGCACTTGGGACGAAAATTACGGCAAAAAAGGCGAAAAAGGCGGCGCAAACATTTCACTTGTGGTCACAGCCGACAAACAAATTGTGAAATTTGTGTTTGAATATCCTCAGAAATCGATTGTGGACAGTGTGAATAACCCAGACCTTGTCAGCACCCCCGAAACCGTGCCCACTCGAGCCGCGCCCGTCGCTGTTGCCGAAGTTGCGCCCGACGGCAGTACGCGCTTGGTGCTGCATTACAAACGACCTCGAGCCGATTTTGACGGCTGGAACGTTTGGGCGTGGGGATCAAAACCCAAAGCGACGGACGGCAAAGCCTACAATTTTGACGGCGGCGACGATTTTGGAAAAGTTGCCACGATTGATATTCCAGGCAAACATACCGAACTTGGTTTTATTTTGCGTAGAGGCAACTGGGAAGCCAAAGACGGCGAATCAGACCGTCTTGTGACCGTTCCCGCCTCTGGCGTCGCCGAAATCTGGGCGTTCCAGGGTCGCAAAGAGTTTGAAGTGTCACGCGCCGCCGCCGATGCCTACCAGGCAAAAGCCGCCCCACCGCGCGGCGAACCCGCCTTTTTGGACAGTGCCGACACGATTCGCGCATGGCTACCAAAAGCCAGCGACCTCAAATCGCTCGAGGGTAAAGTCAACTTAACCATCAACGGTAAGCCTTTAAAGATTGCCAAACTCGAGGCTGGCGGCGCACCTGTCGCGGTCAGTACCGATTCGGTTGACCCAAGCAAAGTGGTGCTTCCAGGCAGTATTCAAGCAGCGCTCGGCGGCGCAGACTGGAATCCCAACGGTGACATCACCCGCATGAGTGAAATCTCGAGCGGCGTGTTTGAATTTGTTGCCGCGTTCCCCAAAGGTGACTTCGAGTATAAAATTGCCAAGGGCGGCACCTGGACCGAAAATTACGGCGCTGATTTTGCCCCTGGCGGCAGCAACATCGCCATCGCTATCCCGAAAGACGGGACGATTGTAAAATTTGTTGTCGATTTCAACAAAAAAACCGTGCGTGACAGCATCAACAATCCCAAAGAAGTTCAAGCCCCAACCACCGTTGCGCCCCGAGAGAAACCTGTCGCCGCCGCGCCCACCGGACCAGTCCAAGTGCTCGCCATCAAACTCGAGAAACCACTTGGCATTGATGATCTGGGCAAATTTATTGAACTGAAAATTGCCGATGATTTCGCACGCACCGTGTACGTGCGTGAGGCACTCGACGACAAGCAATACAATTACTCTGGCGATGACCTCGGCAGTCGCTATACCAAAACTGCCACCAGCTTTAAAGTCTGGAGTCCAGTCAGCTCGAGCGCCGAACTGTTCATTTTTGACGACGCCACCAGCGGACCCGACCAGATTATTGACATGAAACGCGATCAACACGGCGTTTGGAGCGCCAATGTCAATGGCGATTTGAACGGACACTTCTATCAATACCGCTTTAAGTCCTACAACGAGACTCGAGTTACCGCCGACATCAACTGTTACGCCGCCAGCGTGGACGGCAAACGCAGCATGGTCGTGGATTTGAGCAAAACCAACCCCGCCAATTTCACGCGCCCCAAAAGCTCGAGCCGTCCAATGACCGAATCAATTCTTTACGAAATGCACATTCGGGACTTCACAATTGACCCTTCGAGCGGCGTCAAATCCGCCCTGCGCGGCAAATACTTGGGTGTGGCACAAACAGGAACAACCGTTCCCAACTCGAGTCAGAAAACAGGGCTTGACTACTTGCGCGACCTTGGCGTGACCGACATTCATCTCATGCCTTTTCAAAAGATCAACCCTGCCAACAACGGTGTTTACAACTGGGGTTATGAAACCAACCTGTTCAACGTCCCCGAGGGTCAGTACAGCACCAATCCAAACCAACCCGCCCTCGCCATTACGGAAGTCAAAACCATGATCGCCGCAATGCACAAAGCAGGTTTACGTGCGGTTTTGGACGTGGTTTACAACCACAGCGTTCCCGCCCGAGGTGAGGACAGCGCCTTCTGGCAGACCGTGCCATATTATTACTTCCGCACCAACGATGAGGGGCAGGTCTTGAACGAATCAGGCGTGGGCAACGCCCTGCACGATGAACGCCCAATGGTGCGCAAATACATTCGTGACAGCCTCAAATACTGGATGCTCGAGTACGGCATAGACGGTTTTAGATTTGATTTGATCGGCATGTTCAGCAAATCCACCGTCGAAAACCTGACCCTCGAGTTGCGAAAATTACGTGCCGACGTGGTCTTGTACGGCGAACCCTGGACGGGCGGCGGACCGCTGCGTTTTGGTAAAGGCAGTCAGCGCGGCATGAATTTCGCGGTCTTCAACGACAATTACCGCAACACCCTGCGCGGCGACCTCGACGGCAGCAAACCAGGCTTTATCAATGGTGCGATCACAAGCACCACCAGCCTGAAAAAAGGCATTGTCGGATCAATCGCTTACGACTCGAGCATTTCAGATTTTACCGATCAACCGATTGAGAGCATCAATTACGTTTCGGCACATGACAATCTGGCACTCTGGGACAAGCTCGAGAAAGTCATGCCTGATGCAAACATGCGTGTAAAATCGGCAAATCTTGCCGCCGCGATGGTTTTACTGGCGCAGGGTGTTCCATTTCTCGAGGGTGGCGTCGAAATTGGACGCACCAAAGGCGGCAACAACAACTCTTACAACGCTGGCGATGCGGTCAACAAATACGATTGGACAAGGGCTGCCAAGTTTAACGGCTCGTACAATTACATGAAAGGCTTGATTGCCATTCGCAAAGCCTTCTCGGCTTTCAGACTCTCGAGTGCCGATGCGGTGCGCAAAACCCTGAAATTTTTGCCCGACGCCAGCCTGCCCGTTGCCACGGTTGCCTTCACGCTCGAGGGGGCAAAAAAGATTTTGGTGGTGTTTCACGGCAGCACCCAAACTGACAACATGCAACTGCCAGCAGGAACTTGGACGCTGCACGCCGATGGAACTCGAGCTGGATTGATGCCGCTTGGCACGGTGTCAGGGAATTTGAAACTCGAGCCGCTCTCGGGTTACGTGCTGGTTCAGAAGTAAAATTTAGACTTGCCAAGCATCTCGAGTCGTCAAGGCTCGAGATACTTTATTGATTCTAATAAGAGATTGTCTCAAGATTCAAGGAAACCTACACAGAATTTAAGAAATTACGAGATTTAGTTACTTCAAACAACTCATTGCTGAAAACAGATTGGAACTAGAAGATTCTGTAATAGCTTGAATTGAGACTAAAGTTAAAGTAAACTGCTCTGATGGAATCTGTATCTCCTGCTGAACAACTAATTGGTAAAAAACTTATTACCGAGACTCGAACATGGATACTAGAGGAGCTATCTCCAAAAGATGATACAGTAAATGCTCTAACAACGGGTCGGTATAGTGTTTGTTATCGTGCTCGGGATTTAGACGGAACATTAGGTTTTGTCAAAATCCTTAATACATATAAGCTAATAGAAGACTTTCGCTCAGACCCACGTCAAATGTCACGTGCGATGCGTGTATTTGAATATGAACTAGAAATGGGGAATATTTGTCGTGAGTATGGATTGGATCGGATATTAAGCACAATTGATGATGGTCAATACCAAGATTTAGACGATGAAGGAAATATCACAGCACTTCCTTTTCTAGTATTTGATCTCGCTTCAGGAGATGCTAGATCACACCCAGCTAGCTTAACAGGTCGAGTTTCATGGAATGCACGTGTGCTTCATTGCACAGCAGTTGGAATAAGGCAATTACACGAAACAGAAGGGGTTCATATCGCTCATAATGATGTAAAAGCTTCAAATGTAATAGTCTTTGGCGACAGTGATGCAAAACTTGGTGATTTGGGTAGAGTGCGTCGTAGTGGGCATGACAAAGAAAAACTTCCATTTAGTAAATCAGAAAGCTATACGGGAACACGAGAATATGCTCCCCCTGATGTTGCTGCAAACGCAAGTCCAAATAGTGAGAAAGCTTTTATTGCTATTGATCTTTATCAATTTGGAAGTTTAATTTGTTTTATATTCTCTGGAATACATTGGAATGTATACTTAATTCGCCATCTTTCTCAAGAGCACATACCAATTGGATGGAATAGATTGGAAAAAAGAGGCATAAGCGGTAATGACGCCTATAGAGATGCACTTACATTCATCAGAGATGCATTTAGCAAAGCGCTGATTGATTTGGAAAAAGACTTATTAGAAAAATATAATTCTTTAATTTCCCAGCGAATTTTAAAAATGGTTAAAGAATTATGTGAACCTGATCGTGAAAAACGTGGTCATCCAGATAATAAATTTCCTGCCACACGTGAACCTTTTAGTCTTGAGCAATATATTTCGACTCTAGATGAAATTGCAATACGTCAAGAGATCATAGAAAATAATCAAGCGCGTATAACATGAGCAGTTTCATTCCACTAAAAAAACGACATCCTGTCCCGCGTTGGCGCTTTAGTCGTCGTGCGCAATCGACTGGTGAGTTAGTACCAATTTCCGGAAAAATTTCGGATGACTCTCTGAAAATTTCTGATACTGAAAGAGGTTCAATTCTTGCGTTACTAGATGATTTTACTCGATCACCTTATCCAATGATAGCCGCTGATTTATTTAATACAGCCTATATTATTGGAGATTTAGAAGGACTTAAAATCTCTAGCGACTATATCATCTCAAATGCCTCCAAATTTTCTCAAAGACTGGTAGAACTAGCACAGGAAAATGATGGTAGTTTACGTAATCATGAAATACCAGAGCTAGATGATGGAAAACAATTTATAGACAATGAAAATTCACAATTCAAAATAACAAAAGAAATGATTGGTTCGCAAATTCGAGATGCCCGTGCTCGACTTGCAATACTTCCTGATAATGCAGTTGCGCTGGTTGATCTTGCACATGGATATGCTGCAAGTGGACGGAAACAAGATGCGGAACGAGCAGTTTTTGCAGCCCTCCGCTTAGGTGAGAATCGATTTGTACTTCGTGCTGCGGCACGCATGTATTTACATTTTAATGATCCACAGAGAGCGTTGTATCTTTTACGTCGCTCGAGTCTTGTTCACGTTGATCCTTGGGTATTGGCTGCTGAAGTTGCAATCGCCACCGATCTTGAAATAGAACCACCACATTTATCGCTTGCACGAAAGATGCTTAGATCAGATTCGTTGCCACCTTTTCATTTGTCCGAATTGGCAGCAGGAGTGGGCAGTTTTGATTTTTTGGTTGGCAACCATGCACGCCAAGGTAGGCGTGCAATTCGGCTTAGTCTTCGTGAACCAACGGAAAATGCTCTTGCTCAAGCGCGATTTCTTGCAGAGAGACGTTTTATTGACCCTGAAGAACTAGTTCCGAGCATTAATTCACAACCCCCACATTCAAATGAATTCGCAGGTTTTTATAATTATCAAGTTGAGAAATTTGAGGAATCTCTACTGTCATTTCGCGCATGGCTGCGCGATGAGCCATTTTCTTCACGTCCAACAGGATACATAGCATTTCTTAGTCATACTCTTACTGGAGACGCTAGAGAAGCAACTATTGTAACTCAACATGGTTTGCGTGTTAACCCAGATAATTTTACTCTAAAAAATAATTTAGTTTATTACCTTTTACAAAGTGGTAAAACGGCTCAGGCACGACAAGAATTTGAAAAAATTGATACTTCTATGACTAATAAAGACAATAGCGTTGATTCTGGCAAAGAAGATGTTGAATCTAATAAAATTATCTTAAAGGCAACGCATGGACTATTGCAATTCAAAGAAGGTGAATCGTTGTACGGTGAACAACTTTATCAAGACGCGATTTTAAATGCAGCACAATCGGGAAGACTTGCACTACAAACTATGGCACTGATTCATCTTGCCGAACAACAATTTTTAGTAGGAAATTTAGAGGCAGAAAAGACACTTAGCAAAGCGCGAGACTTATTAAACCAAGGTAAAGACCGAACTATCGATTCCTCTCTCGCTTTAAAACGGGTTGAGAAAATCATCCTTTCCAAATAGAGCCACTATCGAGAAAATATTTTATATTGAGCCTCGAAGCGAATTTCAACGTACCCGCGAAGCTGTTATTGGTGTTCTGGCACTTGAGAGCAAATTGATAAATATGCGGTTGTAACTCAAGTAGAGTTGCAACCGCATATTTATCAATAACATTGCAGTTCTGTTTCAAGCACTGCTCATCTGTTCGTCCATTGCGCCCAGAATTGCTTCAGGATTAGCAGATTGCTGCATCCCTTCGGCAACCTGATCGTGACGGTTACTGACACTTGGCAGGTCGCGCCGCAGCTCCTCGAGCAGCGCAATCAATTTGGTTATTTTTTGTTCTGCCAGCAAACTCAGTTGTAAATCAAGGTGTGCCCGTTGCGCCTCGAGTATCGCTTCACGGTTTTGTCCGATCAAGACCACCAAACTTGTGATCAAGGCGCTGAGTGCAGTTAGACCTTGCAATGCGAAAAACGGGAATTCATCAAAGGCTTTAACCTGAAACACTGGCAACAGCAAGTTGACCAAAGCCCACAGAACCACAAAGGCAATCACGCCACGCAAGAAATTGGGTTGTCCAATACGGGCTGCCAGCACCCTAAAGCGGAGCGTGGTGGGGTCAAGTCCTCGATCCACCCGACGCTCGAGTTCACGGACGGCTTCAATATTTTGGTCGATCTGTTCGTTCAAAGTCATAGACCATAAATAACATTTGAAGCTAAAGCCAAGCTGTTGAATTAATTTTTGTGCTTTTCTATCGCGTAAAAGGCAATGATTGCCACCAGCGTTCCAATCCAACCTGGTGTGCCTGCAAGCTCGAGTTCAAAGGTTTGACCCTTGATGCCGCCAAGCCGTCCACGCAGGTGGTCGCCGTTTTGGTTGGAGATGAAATCCACACCGTTCATGGCGCTGCCCAAACGACCCGTGACTTGATCCACACCGCGCAAGTTCAGGGCATCTGTTCCAACAAAACCGCTCAGTTCGCCCGCTTTTAACTCGAGGTTGACTTCAAAACCGTTTTTGCCGCCGACGCGTCCAGAAACGCCTTTTTCAGAAACCTCGAGGTTTAATTCTTTTGCCATTAACGCGCCGCCAACCCGTCCCAGAATACGGTCTTGCTCGAGGCGGGCTTTGAGTTCGATGCTGGGGTTAACGCCCAGGCTGCCAGTAATTTCGTTTTGAACGGGTTTCACTGGGTCAGTATAACTTTAAGCCAAGCGTTTCGTAAAAATTATTCGCTGCGGCGGCTGCCGCCACTGAGCAAGCTGACGTAATAAAGTAACGTTACCAATGCGCCGATTGCACCTGCGACGTAAGTCATGGCGGCGGCAGTTAAGACGCTTTTTGCGCCCGCGTTTTCTTCACGGGTCAGATAACCGTTGCCTTCAAGTATTTTTAATGCCCTGGCGCTGGCGTCAAATTCGACGGGCAGCGTGACAGCATGAAACGCCAGCGCACCGACCAAGCCAATCACGCCGATCCAGGCGATGGAAGGAATGCTGAGGAACAAACCGAACATAATCAGTAATGGTCCAAATTGCGACCCGATGTTGACGGCAGGAACCATTGCTGCACGAAGATTTAAGAGCGCATAGCCTTGTTTGTGTTGGATGGCGTGACCGCATTCGTGCGCGGCGACCGCCAAAGCCGACAAGCTCGGCGAGGCGTAATTGGGTTCTGAAAGCCGCACAGTGCGGGTTGTGGGATCGTAATGATCGGTCAGTTGCCCTGCAACGGGTTCAACTTGAACGTCGGTCAAACCGTTGGCATCCAGAATATCCCTGGCGACTTCTGCACCCGTAATATCACGAGCGTTGCGAATTTTTTGAAAACGCCCAAAGGTACTGGTCAGGTAACTTTGCGCTGCGAACGAGATCGCCATGATGAACAACATCAAAAAAATATATTGGGGGCTGATTCCGAACATGATTTCTCCTGGTGGACGCTGAATGAACGTCCGAATGTATGTACTATAGCGAAAACCCGAGCCAAAACGTGTCATCAAAGACACGATGCTCGAGCCAAAATGCTTAACAATGTCAAATTTTTAACTCATCACGCTCGAGGTGACGCACTCATCACGCTCGAGGTGACGCACTCATCACGCTGAAGGTGACGCACTCATCACGCTGAAGGTTGTTACTCGTCGTTGGTGTGTGGAACGACTGCTACAACGGGCGCACCGACAAGCTTGAACGAATGCACCACAAATTTCATGGCGGTGCGTTCCTCGTTCTCGAGTTCTAATTTGACAAAGGCGGGCACGCAATTCAAATCAAGACTGTCAATGCTAATGTAACTTCTGGCAATGGCAATGCTTTTGACTGCCTGATTGACCGCCACCGCACCGATGGCTTGAACTTCGACCTCGCCGTTTAAGCGCAGCAGTGCCGCGATTGCACCTGCCACCGAGTTTGGGCGGGACTGACCTGAGACGCGCACTGTTTCCATCACAACCTCCTTGTACAACGTCATGCTCTTTGATGGGTTTTCGCTGGAATACTGGCGACACGGACTCAAGCTCAAAACAAGACGTTGCAAGAGGCTAAACTCGAGATGATTGGCTTCATTTTAGGTTTTTTTGCGTGGCTGTCAACTCTATTGTTATGTGATTACATCGTTGAATTGTGGTGAGCAATGTAAATGACACAAAGCTTTAGTTGGTAAACATCCCGCCTCGAATCTCGAGGCGAGACATCACGGTTTTCTGCCATAAAACACCTCTTCCGCCCGAAGGTTGCTCGAGCTTGGTTTTGAAGAAGTCAAGGATAAGGCAGATGTAGAGCCGAAACTGTATCGCGTCCGACCTAGGAAATGTTGTGTTAAGCACATTACATCATTTTTTATAGTGAGTTTGGAATGAAGCACTTAACGCCATGTTCCCGCATAACCAAGGTCATAAGGTGGCGTCTCGAGTATCAAAAAATCGTAATGCAGCCTGGTGATCTGCCGAAGGTGCAAATAATCGTGTGCCAACCACGAATACAGCACTTGCCCAGCCGAAATATCACGGTCTGGTGCGGTGCGATCAAGCTGTAAATCTGCTGGCAATTCGCGCAACCAACGAAGCGATTCTTGACGCTCGAGTCGAAAATCTGAAAGTGAATCACTTAAATCAGAATCGTTGTACTTGCACTCAAGCACCCAAGCTGGCGGGTCTATGCGCGTGATGCTGCTACCGACGGGTTCATCAAACAACAATGACTTCAAACGCGGGCGAAAATCCTGGCGGTCTTCATCAGCCATGTGGCAGATCACCTCGAGCATACTCCACGAGTTTGCATCTGGTTTCCAACGCGCAACCTCGAGTGGAACATCTTGCAGCAAAGCACTTAAAGTATCAGGGGTGCTTTTAAAACGCGATAAGAAAAGCTCAAAGTTCATGACTCGAGTTTAAAACAACTTGGCTTGAGTTGGGGCTTCAACTTGCCACAACTTTGGAGGTGTGCAACCTCGAATCTTTCAGCACATTCTCGTAAACCCGAACGTAATTGGGCAGAATCACATCCTGATGAAAATGCGTGATTGCCCGCATTCGAGCTGCCTCGCGCATTTGCGCATGACGACCAGGCTCGAGCGCCTCTAAGGACGCCGCGATCATGGCGTCGGTATCGCCTACCGCGCAGGTGAAACCAGTTTCGGCATTCACGTTTACCTCGGGCAGTCCACCCGCGTCGCTCGAGATGACTGGTACACCGCAAGACATCGCCTCGAGCGCCACCAGACCAAAAGATTCTTGGCTTGATGGCAGCAAGAACAAATCTGCCACGCCCAAAATCATTTCGACATTTGGTAGCGACCCAATAAAATGCACGCGTTGGCTAATGCCGAGTTGCTTGGCGAGCGCCAGACAGCGTGGACGTTCGGGACCGTCCCCGACCATCAGTAAGCGTGCGGGTTGCTTGGCGGCAATGCCGGCAAAGGTTTCGATCACATCGAGCGGGCGTTTGACCGTGCGAAAATTTGAGGTGTGAACAATCAATGCCTCGCCTGGAAGCGCAAACCGAGCGCGGTAACTCGCCTCGAGAATCGGTGAGAAACGCTCCACGTCCACCCAGTTGTAAACCACATTGATGTCTTTTTGAGCGCCCATGACCGTGTTGGTATGGTGTGCCAAATAACTCGAGACGGCGGTCACCGCATCACTGGCTTCAATCGCGTAACGGGTGGTGCGCAAAAACGATGGCTCGAGTCCGACCAAGGTGACATCCGTGCCGTGAAGCGTGGTCACAACTTTGGTACGCCCCAGCATTTCTCGAGCTTGAAGCGCACTGGTGGCGTGCGGAATCGCGTAATGCGCATGAACCAGATCAATTTCAAACTCTTCGATCACCTCGACCAAGGTGTTGACCGCCGCCAGTGTCGTTAAAGGTTGCTCAAAAAGCGGGTAATTGGCATTTTCGATCTGATGAAAGTAAACCTCGCCGTGTTGAAGCTCGCTCGAGCTTTGGGTTTCTGGCATCAGACGCGGCAAGCGCATGGCATTGAGCCGAAACGGAACTTGGGTCGCCACCATGTGTACTGAATGCCCCAAACCCACCATCGCCAGTGCCAACTCGGTGGCGACCACACCAGAACCGCCAGCGCTTGGGTGACACAAGACCGCAATGTTCATGGTCGTGCCCCGTTCATGCTCATACCCCAATGCTCGAGCAAATCTCAGACAAGCCTGTCAAGTCAAAACAAAAGTTCATCACTGCCTCCAGAAACCCATCAATCCTAGCCCGATCGTCTGAGAAGCCCACGTTATCCAAATGACAAGACTCGGGCGTCAGTTACGCAATTGCCGAAATTCGAAAATCAAGTTGAGAATTTGTCCTCATCAAAAACACGTGTCGTTCTTAAGAATGAACGTTAATTTAGACTTAAGGTAGGCGTTCAGAATCTTATCACCAAACCCATTATCACTGCCCAACATCAACCAACTCAAGCCAAATCGCAGCCTACCAAGGAATCCCAAATTGATTGGAATAGTCACAGATTCAAACTGCGAACTCTCGAGCGATCACCTCGCACGTTTGGGCGCGATTGCCATTCCAATGACCGTGATTCTTGGCGGACAACCCCTTCAGGACGGAAGTGAGATCACCGCCGATGAGGTCTTCGAGTTTCTCGAGGAACACCCAGACGCGCCCTTGCCCACCACCGAAGCGCCAACCATCGAAGCGTTTGAAAAAGTTTACCGCGACAGCCTGAAAGAATTTGAATCCGTGCTCAGCTTGCACGTATCAAGCGACTTCTCGAGCACCATTCACCACGCCAAACAAGCCATCAAGCGCCTAGATGCCGAAGACCGCATTCAAATTCTAGACTCGAGGGTTGGCACGGCGTTCTTGGGCGAACTGGTCTTGTACGCCACACAAATCAATTCTTGGGGCGGCACGATGCTCGACATGACCACCGCCTTAACTGCCATGCGCGACTCGATGGTTTCACGCATGACCGTGCGCGACCTGCGATACCTCAAAAACTCTAAACTTGCCGCCAGTAGCGGCACTTGGCTGACCGACTGGCTCAACATCCGACCAATCCTCTCGTTTCAAGACGGCAGGGTCGTTCCGACCGGACGCGCCTTTGAAGACACCGCCTTAATCAGCATGGTTCACGACCTCGAGCGGCACTTTGGCGACATACCCGTCAGTGTGATTATTGCCAGCGTCAGCGACGACGGCAGCTTAGAGCAAATGGAACGCGCCATCAAAAAAAGCCGGTTGAACGTCGGGACCTTGCGCGAGTACAACATTGGCGCAGCCGTTGCCACCCAAACTGGACCTAGCGCTTACGGCATGGGCGCGTACCCGCTCGAGTACGGCATGAGCCTCAGCAAAACCCTGCCCGAAGATTACCTGAGCTTAAGCGAATACCAACAAACCCAAAATTCTGGCAGTTCGAGCCTGATGACGCTTTTGAACACGCCGCTTTGGCAGTCAAAACGCAACCTCGAGAAGTCAAGATAAAACTCGAGCTTCTGAATCAGAAACTCGAGCCTCAAGGCTAACTGCTATTTGCTATTTTGCTTTGGTCAACGAATCCAAGTTCAGCAAGAAATTTCCAGTCGAAGGCATCATGATGGTTTGCACCGTTGGTGCGAGCTTTTCGGCGACGGTCAGTTGAATCAGTTGCGGATTGTTCTTGAGTGCCGCACCACGCAAACTCAGGGCTTGAGCTTCGCCTTGGGCTTTTGCGACTGCGGCTTTGGCAGCGCCTTGCGCCGTGATAAAGACGGTATCTGAGCGAATTCGTTCGGCGTCACGGTTGTTCTTTTCAGTTTGCACGCGTTGCTCGGCGGTTTGTTTCTCCTCAATGGCTTTTGCCACACTGTCAGGAATTCGCAGTTCGCGCAACAAGACGGCTTTCAACTCGAGGTTGGCGTCTTTAAAAACATCTTCCAATGCCGCAATCACACTGTTCTCGAGGGCTTTGCGTTTGGTGCTGATGAGGTCTGTGGCGTTGAACTGACCAATACTGTCACGGACTTTGCTGCGCACTTGTGGGCGAATCACGACACTGATGTAATCCGTGCCAATTTCTTTGTGCAAATCGGGCGCTTTGCTGGGAATAATCTGAAATTGCACCGTTACATCTGCCGAAATCTCCAAACCCTCTTTGGACAGTGCCTTAATACTCTCGTCAATGTCTGCCCCGCCCTCACCGCGCCTCGAGAGCGTTAATTCTTGCAAACGGGTGTTGTAATAAAACGGGGTTTCGATGCCTGGCAGCACAACGTGCGCCCCTGGCTCGAGTGCGCCCGGTTTTAAACCCGTCAAGCGATTGACGACAATGGCGACACTACCGACGGGAACGCTAACAAAAGCTTGCGCTCCAATAAAAATAAGTAGTCCAAGCCCCAAACCCGCAATGCCCAAACCACGAAAGCCAACGAATTGTTTGTTTGCACTTGCTGCCACCAGCGCTGCCACACCAGCTATCATCAGTAAAATTCCAATACCCATATTTTTGCCTCCATAGGGTTTGAATTGAACCCTTTGCATTACATTACGCGATGCTCGAGAAAAGCGTTCCAAGAGAAGGCGGAAAGCAGAGCGAAACTGTGCGAATCTCGAGGTATTCAGAACCGTGCGAATCTCGAGGTATTCAGAACCGTGCGAATCTCGAGGTATTCAGAACCGTGCGAATCTCGAGGTACAATTTTGGGGTGCGAATTGGATTGCTTTCAGACACCCACGGTTTTATGGGCGCGGATATTCTCGAGGCACTGGTGGGCGTGGATGAAATCTGGCACGCGGGCGATCTTGGCTCGCTCGAGATTATTGATGAGCTTCAAAAAGTTGCGCCAGTGGTTGCTGTGATCGGAAACATTGACTCTCACGCGACATTCTCGAGTATTCCAGAAGAACAGGTGTTAACCCGTGAAGGGTTTAAGGTTTTAATACGCCATATTGTTGGCACACCAGGACGTTACGACCCCATTGCTCGAGCCTCGATTAACGCCGAAAAACCCGAGATTCTGGTCTGCGGTCACTCGCATATTTTGCGAATCGAACGTGACGCGCAGGGTATTTTGTACATGAATCCTGGTGCGTGCGGACATCACGGCACGCACCAAAAACGAACCTTGCTGCGGTTCAACCTCGAGAAGAAAAAGATTTTTGGCGCTGAGGTTGTCGATTTGGGCGCTCGAGGTCGCAAAAAATCCGAACGCGCTTAAAAATCGGCTAGAATGTGATTATGGAACGAAAAGCACGGGTGTTAATCGCCAAACCAGGTCTGGACGGTCATGATCGCGGCGCGAAAGTCATCGCTCGAGCCTTGCGCGACGCGGGCATGGAAGTGATCTACACGGGTTTGCGACAAACCGCCGAAATGATTGTCAACGCCGCAGTTCAAGAAGACGTGGACGCCATTGGGTTAAGCGTTCTGTCAGGGGCGCACATGCACTATTTTGTCGAAGTTCGGGCACTGCTCGAGGAACGCAACGCCAACGATATCTTGTTGTTTGGTGGCGGCATCATTCCCGACGAGGACATTCCAAAACTAGAGGCAATCGGTGTGAACGGAATTTTCACGCCTGGGGCGAATACTCAAGATGTCAGTGCCTGGTTGGCAAATGCGGTGCAGGAACGCTGGGCAAAACAGTAATTTGGAAATCTGGAGATACTTCTTCAGCCTGATTTTTCCGTGGCGGAAGA
>JAYTKL010000138.1:0-1657 GCA_043730305.1 Deinococcales bacterium
AAATAAGTTAAACTAACGCATGGGCGCACCCGTCAAAAAACTTGAACTCAACGAAACTCAAAGGGAAGAACTCGAAAAGCATTACCAGAACGGTAAAAATCACGCTTTCAGAAAACGTTGCCAGATGATGCTCCTCAAACACCAAGGCATGAAATCCAGTCAGGTTGCTCAAATCCTAGGTGGTTGCGAAGTGGTCGTGAACACGTGGATGCACAGATACCAAGATCAAGGTATTCAAGGATTGCAAACCAAACCAGGACGAGGACGAAAAAGTATTCTTGATGCTGGGCAAGACCTTGAAACAATCAAAACCATTGTCAAAGAAAATCGTCAACGCTTAAGCGTAGCCAAAAGCGAATTACAGCGCCTTGCATATTGGTTGACGTAAGCGCAAACTAAACCATGCGACCCTACTCCACAGACCTGCGAGAACGAATCATCCAGCACAACACAGCAGGCGTTCACCACGACGAAATCGCTTCCACATTCCAAGTCGGACATCGCACCATTGAACGCTACGTCCGACTTCTGCAAACCACAGGATCACTCGAAGCTCGAATCACCACAGGTCGTCACCGATTCGTCAACAACGATCAACTCCTCGTCTTTGTAAAGCAACTTGAAAACAATTCAGATATGACCTTAGAACAACACCAAAAACTCTGGCTTGAAACCCAAGAACAACTGCTCAGTACAGCAACGATCAGTCGAATGATCAAAAGACTCGGTTGGACGCTCAAAAAAAACGTTTCACGCGACAGAACGCAACGAGGATTTACGCCAAACCTGGCGTGAGCAAATGCAGAATGGTTTATCCGATGAATATGTGTTCGTTGATGAGTCCAGCACGCACCTGGGATTCACACCAAGCCACGCTCGAGCACCTCAAGGAGTACGGGCTGTTGCACGAATGCCACGCAATCGTGGTAAAAACATCACGCTCATCGCCGCGCTAACCAGTACGTCCCTGACGGCAGATTTCACGTTTGAAGGTGGTTTAAACGTGTTGGCACTTGAAGTGTACGTCAATCAAGTGCTGATTCCTGAATTACCTGCGGGTCGGACGATTATTTGGGATCAGTTGAGTTCACATTTGAATGCTGGGATTGTGGGTTTGCTTGAGGCGGCTGGTCATCGAGTCTTGGCGTTGCCTGGGTACTCGCCTGATTTGAATCCGATTGAGGAGGCGTTTTCGAAGGTCAAAGCGTTTTTGCGATCTTTGGGAGCGAGAACGCGAGTTGCTCTGGATGAAGGGATTGCGTGTGCGAGGGAGTCTATTTCGGAAAGTGATGTGCTTGGCTGGTTTTCGGATTGTGGTTATCGTTTGGCGCGTCAACCATTATGAAAACCGCTGTAATGCTCGAGCTTTGGGTGAAAGTATTTTTACCCAAGCCGATACTGAAATACAATTGCACGCCATGATTAGAGATGCGGTGTTGTGCCATTTTGACGAAGGGGAAGCACCAAAGATTTTGCATTTGAACATGTGCTGAAAATCGTGCCTACAACTACCAAGTTGGTCTTTCAACTATTGCCGTTAGAAGTATGACCAACTCGATTGTCAGAATAGACAAAAGAGAAGATCGAAACCATCGTTCAATCCGAGTAAAAAGTATAAGTGAAGCTATTGACCTCCGCAACTTCAGGTGGACACGCC